>NZ_WHNU01000021.1:0-131928 GCF_009362305.1 Burkholderia sp. BE17 | reverse complement strand
GCCCAGGGCTTTCGCTATTCCGTTTATGTTTCGTTCCCTGACGACCCTGATCAAGAAGTGGCGCGCGTCGCGCAATGCCGGTCACCAGCTCGATGCGCTGCTCGCGCACGCCGATGCCGATGCGTCGTACGCCGAGCGCAGCGAATGGCTGATCGAGCTCGCGCACTGGCTGCGCCGCAACGGCACGATGCAGGACGCGCCGGCCGAGCGCGATGCCGACGCACGCGCGTATCCGGCCCATGCGCGGCTGCGCTACCTGTTCCACGTGCTCGATCGCAACCCCGCATGGAAAGCGCACGCGGCGCGCATCCTGCGCGGCATCCTGCGCGAGTGCGACGGCATCTCGCTGCTGTGCGACGCCGGCATGCCCGTGCACTCGGGCTTCTTCGGCGCGCTGTTCGAGCGGATCGACTCGTCGCTGATCCCGCCCGCGCCGAACCGCCGCGAGCTGTCGGCGCTGTTCACGCTGATGTTCCCGGCACCCGGGGATGCGCAATGGATCGACGCGCTGCCCGACGACCTGCTCGCACGCCTCGCCGAGCTGTTCTCGTTCGACGTCACCGACGAAGAGCGCCACGAGCCCGGCTCGTTCTCGCGCGACCTGCTGGCCGCGCTGCACAACCTGACCTGCCAGATCAGCTCGACCGGCCTGTCGCAGACGGTGCGCAGCCGGCTGTCCGACGACGATGCGCGCAAGCCGCTCGAAACGCAGCCGTTCTATCGCCTCACGCGCGCGATGCTTGCGGTCGAGACCGCGCACGCGGCCGTCGAGGACGGCGGCGACCCGAGCAAGCTGCTGCACGAGGTGAACTACCTGCGCGTGCTGCTCGACGAATGCCGGATCGCGGTCGACAACGTGTTCTCGCACCTGTACCGCAACGGCGTGTCGGTCGACATCGTGTTCCAGGTCGAACGAATGCGCATGCGCATCCTGCGCGCCGAAACGCTGCTGAACGCGTGGATGGCACGCGACGACCTGCACGGGATGGCACACCTGACGGCCGAGCTGGTCGACGCGAACCAGAACAGCCAGAGCGTCACGCACCTCGTGCGCAGCAACTTCTCGCTGTTCGCGCGCAAGCTCGTCGAGACCAACGCGGACACCGGCGAGCACTACATCTCGCGCGGCCGCGCCGAGTACCTGAAGATGCTGCGGATGGCCGCGGGCGGCGGCCTCGTCACGGTCGTGACCGTGTGCGTGAAGTTCGCGATCACGGGCGCGCACCTGCAGTCGATGCTCGAAGGGCTGCTCGCGGGCATCAACTACGCGGCCAGCTTCATGCTGATGCACTTCCTGCACTTCACGCTCGCGACCAAGCAGCCCGCGATGACCGCGCCGACGCTCGCGCGCGAACTCGACGACACCGGCCGCGAGGAAGGCGTGAAGGCGTTCGTGTCGTCGGTGATCGCGCTGATCCGCACGCAGGCGGCCGCGATTTCCGGCAACGTGCTCGTCGTGCTGCCCGTGTGCCTGCTCGTGCAGCTGTTCGCGGGCAACGTGCTGCACACGAACCTGATCTCGCCGGAGAAGGCGCACGCGACGCTGCACTCGTTCTCGCTGCTCGGCCCGACGCCGCTCTACGCGGCGCTGACGGGCGTGCTGCTGTGGGCGTCGAGCCTGCTCGCGGGCTGGGCCGACAACTGGTTCGTGCTGCACCGGGTCGGCGACGCGCTCACGTACAACCGCCGGCTGCGCCTGACGCTCGGCGCGGCCGGCGCCGCGAAGCTCGCGCACTTCTGCCGGTCGAACGTCGCGGGCGTGGTCGCGAACGTCGGCCTCGGCCTGATGCTCGGCCTCGTTCCGGCGATCGTCACCGTGTTCATGTTCCCGTTCGAGGTTCGGCACGTGACGCTGTCGGCCGGCTCGATCGGGGTCGCGCTCGGCGTGCTGGGCAAGGACGCGCTCGGGACGCCCGAGCTGTGGTGGGCCGGCGCCGGCGTGCTCAGCATGGCGATCCTCAACGTGCTCGTGAGCTTCGCGCTCGCGTTCACGATGGCCGTACGCTCGCGCAGCCTGCGCCCGACCAAGGTGCGCGCGCTCGTCGGCGCGATCGTCCGCACGGTGCTGTCCAATCCGCTCGCGCTGTTCTGGCCGGCCGCCAGCCAGGCCGCACGCACCGGCCAGCCGGGCGCGCACTGAGCCTGAGGCGGCGCGGCGGTGCCCGGCCGGGCGCCGCCGCGCCGGCCTCCCGGCGCGCGAAAGCAGCCGTCGCACCCGCGTCTACCCGCCGAAACGCCGGCCCCGGTCGCCCGCGCCGCGTACAATGGTGGACTTTTGCACGTCCTCTCCCGCCTTATGTCCTCGCCCACCCTGTACGAATTCTTCGCCCCCTGCCCGCGCGGCCTCGAAGCGGCGCTTGCCGCCGAGCTGGCCGAAATCGCCGGCCGCCACCTGAACGGCGCGCCGTTCACCGCGGGCGCGCAGGTGCCGGGCGGCGTCCATTTCAGCGGCGGCTGGGCCGCCGGCATGGCCGCGAACCTCCATTCGCGGATCGCGAGCCGAATCCTGCTGAAGATCGCGCACCGCGCGTACCGCAACGAGCAGGATGTCTATGCGCTCGCGCTCGAGCAGCCGTGGGAGCGCTGGTTCGCGGCGACGCAGACGCTGCGCGTCGACATCACCGCGATCAAGTCGCCGCTGAAAAGCCTCGAATTCGCGACGTTGCGCGTGAAGGACGCGATCTGCGACCGGATGCGCGACAAGACCGGCGCGCGCCCGAGCATCGACACGGGTGCGCCGGACGTGCGCGTGTTCGCATTCCTGACGGCCAACGAGTGCACGCTGTACCTCGACACGTCGGGCGAGCCGCTGTTCAAGCGCGGCTGGCGTCTCGACAAGGGTGCGGCGCCGCTGCGCGAGAACCTCGCGGCCGGCATCCTGCGCCTGACGGGCTGGGCGCCCGGCACGCCGCTGTACGACCCGATGTGCGGCAGCGGCACGTTCCTCGCAGAAGCCGCGCAGATCGCGCTCGGCGTGGCGCCCGGGGTCGAGCGCCGGTTCGGCTTCGAAAAGCTCAAGCAGTACGACATCACCGCGTGGCAGGGGCTGAAGGTCCCGGCGCTGGACGCGAAACGCGCGGCGCGCGGCAAGCGCGGCGACGCGCTCGGCGTATACGGCAGCGACATTTCCGGCGACATGCTCGAGAAGGCGCGCGCGAACCTCGAGCGCGCTGGCGTGCCGTCGGTGTGGCTCAAGCAGGTCGACGCCCGCGGGATGACGCCGCCGTGCGACGGGCCAGGCATCATTCTCGCGAACCCGCCGTACGGCGAGCGGATCGAAGTGCGCGGCCGCAGCGCGCGCGGCGAGGTACGCGAGACGGGCCGCAACCGCGGCAACGACGATGCGTTCCGCCGCACGCACACCGACGCGCCCGACAGCGAGTTCTTCAACGCGCTCGGCGATGCGCTGAAACAGCGCTTCACGGGCTGGCAGGCGTTCCTACTGACGTCCGACCGTTCGCTGCCGGGCCAGTTGCGGCTGCGCGAATCGGCGAAGACGCCGCTGTTCAACGGCGCGCTCGAATGCCGGCTGTTCCGTTTCGACCTGATCGCCGGCAGCGTGAAGGCGCGCCCGGCCGCGCCGGAAGGCGACGCGTAAGCGACACCATCGCGCGGGGCCGCCATTGCGGCGCCCGCGCGCTCCTCCCCGGCGCGCGTCAGTGCTTCGACTTCGACCAGCGCGCCATCGTGAACGGCAGCGCGTGCCCCGTCTCGAGCAGCGTCTTCAGGCTCGACAGCACGACCGGCCATCCGCCGCGAATCCCGCGATCCATCTCCGAACCGGCCACGAGCCCGTCGTGCGTGACGGTCAGCTTCACGACATCCTCGAACGGCTCGACGAGATAGGTCACGCGCGACTCCTCGCCGTCTCCCGACGGCGTACGCCACGTGACGACCAGCCGGCGCGGCGGATCGTTCTCGACCACTTCGCCGACGATATCGACCCGCGACGGATCGTCGTAATCCTGATGTTCCCATCGCGAGCCCGGCCGCCAGTCGGGCGACGCGTTGCGATGCCGTACCCAGTAGTCCTTCGTCAGCTCGGCGTTGGTCAACGCGTCGAACACGCGCTCGGGCGTCGCCGCGATGAAGGTCACGTACACAAAGGCGGGGTTAGCCATCGTCGTCTCCTGTGCCGCGGGCCGCTTCCAGCCCGCGCTTGAGATCCGCCAACGCCTGCAGGCGCTGACGCTCGAACTTGCCGATCCAGCGTTCCGCGATGTCGTGGATCGGCACCGGATTCAGGTAATGCAGCTTCTCCCTGCCGCGCCATGCAGTTGCGACGAGGTTCGCGGCCTCGAGCAGCGCGAGATGCTTGCTCACGGCCTGCCGGCTCATCGCGAGTCCGTCGCACAGTTCGGACAGGGTCTGGCCGCTTTTCGCATGCAGCAGGTCGAGCAACTGACGGCGCGTGGCATCGGCCAGCGCCTTGAAAACGAGATCCATGCCGCTCCCGGGTCGATGGCTTTATTATGCAACCAAATGGTTGCATGTCAAGGATGACAACTCTACTGACAATACGGTGTCAGCAGGCCGCGATCACACTGCAATCCCGGCGCAATGCAACGCTGGTTTCCACACAGAACCCGAATAACAACGCAACAAGGAGTTCGTCATGACGTCCGCAACTGCCACCGCAACCCTGGAACGCGCGATCGCGTGGTTCGACATTCCGTCCCTCGATTTCGACCGCGCGATCCGTTTTTACGAAACCGTGCTGCAAACCACGCTGCAGCGCGACGTGATCGGCGGCGTGCCGATGGCCGTGTTCGATCACGAGGCGTCGAACACGGGCGGCAGCATCGTGTTCGATCCGCAGCAGATGAAGCCGAGCGCGAACGGCGTGCTGGTCTACCTGAACGCCGGCGACTCGGTCGTCGCGGCGCTCGAACGCGCGAAGCGCGCGGGCGGCGTCGTGCAGGGCTCGGTCGTCGAGCTGCCGAACAACTACGGCTACATCGGCTACCTGATCGATACCGAAGGCAACCGCGTCGGCCTGCACGCGCCGAAATGCCACTGAGCACGTCGGCCATCGGGCCGGCGCGGCGCTATCATCGCGAAGTCCCCTTAGCCGTTGAAATCGAGGTGCTGCCATGACGCGCCGTGCCGACCGCCTGTTCCAGATCGCCGAGCTGTTGCGCGGGCGCCGTCTCACGACCGCGCAGCAGCTGGCCGACTGGCTGTCGGTGTCGCCTCGCACGGTCTATCGCGACGTGCGCGATCTGCAACTGTCAGGGGTGCCGATCGAAGGCGAAGCCGGCATCGGCTACCGGCTGAACCGCAACGCGAGCCTGCCGCCGCTCACGTTCACGGCCGAGGAGCTTGCGGCGCTCGCCACCGGCGCGCGCATGCTCGAGACCTGGGGCGGTGCGCGCTTCGCGAGCGGCGCCCGTTCGGCGCTCGCCAAGATAGCGTCGGCGATGCCGGCCGACAAGCGCACGGCGCTCGACCGCCTGCCCGTGTTCGCGCCGTCGTTCCACATCGACGAGACGTTCTGCGCGAAGGTCGACGCGATCCACCAGGCCATCGACACGCGCCACATCGTCAGCTTCGGCTACCGCGACCGGCTGGGCGCGCATTCGCAGCGCCGCGTGTGGCCGCTCGGGCTCGTCTACTGGGGCGGGCGCTGGACGATCGGCGCGTGGTGCGAGCTGCGCGACGATTTCCGCACCTTCGACATCGCGCGGATGGGCGACATCACCGTGCACGAGCAGTTTCCGGACATGGAAGGACGGCGGATCGCCGACTACATGCGGATCGCGGAAGCGCCGATGCGCTGACGCGGCACGACGGCAGGCGCGCACCGCGCGGCTGCGCGCCGCCGCCGTCCGTTCCCCGGGCCGCCCCGCGCAGTACCCGGCCCGCCTTTCCCTACGCGCCGAACACCACCGGCCGCTTCGGCCGCTCGTCGACATGCAGCGAAAACACGTCGGCACGCGCATAGTGGCCGACGACGTCGAAGTCGTAGCGTGCGCGCACGAGATCGTCGGTATCGATGCACGCGGTCACGAGCCCGGCCTCGCCGATCAGCGGGTCCGTCAGCAGGTCGCCGAGCGGCCCGACGATCACGCTGCCGCCGCGGATCAGCGGCCGCTCGGGATCCCAGCCCGGTACGTCGATGCCGAGCGCGCGCGGCGACGGCTGCACCTGGCACGCGCTGACGACGAAGCAACGCCCCTCGTGCGCGATGTGCCGCATCGAGCTCTGCCACAGGTCGCGCTCGTCGACGGTCGGCGCACACCAGATCTGCACGCCTTTCGCATACATCGCGCAGCGCAGCAGCGGCATGTGATTCTCCCAGCAGATCGCGGCGCCCGCGCGTCCCGCTGCCGTGTCGACGACCGGCAGCGTCGAGCCGTCGCCCTGCCCCCAGATCAGCCGTTCGGTGCCGGTCGGCATCAGCTTGCGGTGCTTCGCGACGAGCCCGTCGCGCTGATCGAAGAACAGTGCCGTGCAATACAGCGTGCTGCCGCCGCGCTCGATCACGCCGACCACGAGGCTCGCGCCCGTGCGCTGCGACAGCGCGGCCAGCTCGTCGGTTTCGGGGCCCGGCACGTCGATCGCCTGCGCTGCGTAGCGCGCGTACGCGTCGCGGCCCTCGGGCAACCGGTAGCCGAGCCGCGTGCCGAAGATCTCGCCTTTCGGATAGCCGCCGAGCACGGCCTCGGGCATCACGACGAGCGACGCGCCGCTGTCGCGGATCGCGGTTTCGTAGCCGAGGATCGTGTCGAGCGTGGCGCGCGTGCCGGCGGGCGATGCGCCGATCTGCAGTGCGGCGATGACGGACGTGGACATGAGGGCGTCTCCGTTGAATGGGGTGACGCCATCTTTATCGATAAAATCTCATCGATCAAATCGATACAACGATATGTGTCATGAACCAGGATGATATCGCCAGCCTCGACCTGAACCTGCTGAAGGTGTTCGAGGCGCTGTACGAGGAAGGCGGTGCGAGCCGCGCGGCGCTGCGGCTCGGCCTCACGCAGTCGGCCGTCAGCGCGGCGCTCGCGCGGCTGCGCGTGATCTATGCCGATCCGCTGTTCGTGCGCACCGGTCGCGGGCTCGCGCCGACGCCGCGCGCGGACGAACTGAAGCCGATCCTGTCCGATGCGCTCGACCGCTGCCGCGAAAGCCTCGCGATCGCGGCCGACGGCGGCGACCGAGTCGGCCGCACGATCTCGATCGGGCTGTCGGACGACTTCGAGATCGCGCTCGGCCGCGCGCTGATCGATGCGGTCGCGCGGGAAGCCGCGAGCATCCGGCTGATCTTCCGGCAAACGCACAGCGGCATCGCCGGCGATGCGCTGCTGCGGCACGGCGTCGATCTCGCGATCGCGTCGGGCGGGTTCTCTGCGAACGGGCTCAGCCGGCGCGCGGTCGCGACCGGCGGCTACGCGTGCCTGATCGATCCGGCCGCCCGCGCGCGGCCGCCGCGCACGCTCACGCTCGACGATTTCCTGCGGCGCGACCACCTGCTCGTCTCGTCGGGCGGCGTGATCGGGATCGTCGACGAGGCGCTGGCCGCGCTCGGCCACAAGCGGCGCGTCGCGGCATCGACCACGCATTTCGCCGCGTTGCCGTACCTGCTCGCCGGCTCCGACGCGGTGGCGACGATTCCCGCGCACGCGGCGCGCACGATCGCGCAATCGGCGCCGCTGCGCGCGCTCGAGTGCCCGGTCGAGCTGCCGCGCTATCCGGTGGAAATCGGCTGGCGCACGAGCACGCAGCGCGACCCGGCGATCGTGCGCGTCCGGGACACGATCGCCGCGTGCATCGCGGACCTCGTCGCGCCATGAAAAAGACCCGGCCGGCTTGCGCCGGTCGGGCCTGTCCTGTCGGGCCGCCCCTGCATTGAAGCAGGCGCCCGCGTTGCCGGTGCGTGCGTTACTCGACGGCCTTCACCATGTCCTCGATGACCTTCTTCGCATCGCCGAAGACCATCATCGTCTTGTCCATGTAGAACAGGTCGTTGTCGAGGCCTGCGTAGCCGGCCGCCATCGAACGCTTGTTGACGATCACCGTGCGCGCCTTGTACGCCTCGATGATCGGCATCCCCGCGATCGGCGATTTCGGATCGTTCTTCGCAGCCGGGTTCACCACGTCGTTCGCGCCTAGCACGAGCACCACGTCGGCCTGGCCCAACTCGCCGTTGATGTCCTCCATCTCGAACACGATGTCGTACGGCACTTCCGCTTCCGCGAGCAGCACGTTCATGTGCCCCGGCATCCGCCCGGCAACCGGGTGGATCGCATAACGCACGTCGACGCCCTTCTCGATCAGCTTGTCGGTCAGCTCCTTCAGCGCGTGCTGCGCGCGGGCGACCGCGAGGCCGTAGCCCGGCACGATCACGATCGATTCCGCGTTGCCGAGCATGAACGACGCATCCTCGGCCGAGCCCGACTTCACCGGCCGCTGCTCCTGTGCGCCCGCCGCGCCGCCGGCCGACGCCTCGCCGCCGAAGCCGCCGAGGATCACGTTGAAGAACGAACGGTTCATCGCGTGGCACATGATGTACGACAGGATCGCACCCGACGAGCCGACCAACGAGCCTGCGATGATCAGCATCGCGTTGTTAAGCGAGAAGCCGATGCCGGCCGCCGCCCAGCCCGAGTACGAGTTCAGCATCGACACGACCACCGGCATGTCCGCGCCGCCGATCGGGATGATGATCAGCACGCCGAGCACGAACGCGATCGCCGTCATGATGATGAACGGCAGCCACGCCTGCGTGATGACGAACAGGATGCCGAAGCCGAGCATCGCGATCGCGAGCATCAGGTTGATCAGGTGCTGGCCCGCATACACGACCGGCGCGCCCTGGAACAGCCGGAACTTGTACTTGCCCGACAGCTTGCCGAACGCGATCACCGACCCGGAGAACGTGATCGCGCCGACGAACGTGCCGATGAACAGCTCGACGCGGTTGCCGTACGGGATGAAGTTCGACGCGACGGCGTCCTGCGGCACGAGCCCGAACGCTTCCGGCTCCGACACCACCGCATAGGCGATGCACACGGCCGCGAGACCGATCAGCGAGTGCATCGCCGCGACGAGTTCCGGCATCTTCGTCATCTCGACGCGCGCGGCGACGAACGCACCGACACCGCCGCCGACGACCAGCGCGCCGAGCACCAGCGCAATGCCGAGCGGCAGGTTCGCGCCGAGCCAGGCCGCCTGCTTGACGATCAGCGCGACCGTCGTGAGGATCGCGATGGCCATCCCGACCATCCCGAACAGGTTGCCGCGCCGCGCGCTCTTCGGGTTCGACAGGCCTTTCAGCGCCTGGATGAAGCACACCGATGCGACGAGGTACAGCAGCGTAACGACGTTCATGCTCATCGCGCACCCTCCTTGCCGCCCTCGACACGCTTGGGCTCCTTCTTGCGGAACATCTCGAGCATTCGCCTCGTCACGAGAAAGCCGCCGAACACGTTGACGGCCGCGAGCGCGACCGCGAGCGTGCCGAAGAACTTGCCGGTCACGCCGACGGTGAGCGCCGCCGCGAGCATCGCGCCGACGATCACGATCGCCGAGATCGCATTGGTCACGGCCATCAGCGGCGTGTGCAGCGCCGGCGTGACGTTCCAGACGACGTGGTAGCCGACGTACACCGCCAGCACGAAGATGATCACGTTGATCACCGTGTGATTGATGACTTCCATGGTCTCCTCCGTTATTTGCGCGTGACTTCGCCGTCGCGGCACAGCAGCGTCGCGGCGACGATGTCGTCGGTCAGGTCGATGTTCAGCGTGCCTTCCTTCGTGACGATCAGCTTCATGAAGTCGAGCAGGTTGCGCGCGTACAGCGCCGACGCGTCCGACGCGACCATCGATGCGAGGTTCGTGTAGCCGGCAATCGTCACGCCGTTGTGCACGATCACCTGGTCGGCGACCGTCAGCGGGCAGTTGCCGCTCTTCCTGCCGTCGAATTCCGGGCCGCGGCCGGCCGCGAGATCGACGAGCACCGAGCCCGGCTTCATCGACTGCGCGGTTTCGACCGAGATCAGCGTCGGCGCCGGGCGCCCGGGAATCAGCGCGGTGGTGATCACGATGTCGGCCTGCTTCGCGCGCTCGTGCACGAGCGCGGCCTGGCGGCCGAGCCACGACGGCGGCATCGGGCGCGCATAACCGCCGACACCCTGCGCGGCCTCGCGCTCTTCGTCGGTTTCGAACGGGACGTCGAGGAATTTCGCGCCGAGCGACTCGATCTGCTCCTTCACGGCCGGCCGCACGTCGGATGCCTCGATCACGGCACCCAGCCGCTTCGCGGTCGCGATCGCCTGCAGGCCCGCGACGCCCGCGCCGAGAATCAGCACGCGCGCGGCCTTCACCGTGCCCGCGGCCGTCATCAGCATCGGGAAGAAGCGCGGATACAGCGCCGCGGCAACCAGCACGGCCTTGTAGCCCGCGATGTTCGCCTGCGACGACAGCACGTCGAGACTCTGCGCACGCGTCGTACGCGGCGCGGCTTCGAGCGCGAAGCCCGTCACGCCGGCCGCCGCGAGTTTCGCCGCCTGCTCGCCGTTGAACGGCTCGAGCATGCCGACCAGCACGGAGCCGCGCTTCAGCGAAGGCAGTTCCGCGTCGGTGGGCGCCTGGACCTTCAACACGATGTCGGCATCAAAAGCAGCCGACTGGTCGGTCAATTCGGCACCGGCGGCCGCATAGGCCTGGTCGGGATAGCTGGCTGCAACGCCGGCCCCTTTCGCGATACTGACGCGATGGCCGGCAGCCGCGTATTTCTTCACGGTTTCCGGCGTCGCAGCCACACGCGCCTCGTTCGCCCGCGTTTCAGCAGGCACTCCAATATGCATCGTCGGTTCCTCCAGTCATTGTCAGTATTTCTTTTCTTGCGATTTTTACTGCACAACGAGCCGGACAGGCTGACTTACCGGCTCACGGGCAACGGCGTTCACGCTGCACTTTAACCGAAAGCGATGGTTGCGCCAGCACCTTCCGCACGATCGTGCGCGAATGCGACATTAACCCGGCTCGTAGCGCCACGCATCGGCGGGACGGACGATTTGCGAGGGTCGGATTCGTCTAACGAGACGCCGGGCAGCGTTCGGGCGCAACCGGTAAAATGCCGAACCATGAAACCCGAAATCTGGACCCCGCATGTGACGGTCGCCGCGCTCGTCGAGCACGCCGGCCGTTTTCTCGTGATCGAGGAAGAAACCTCGACGGGCCTGCGCATCAACCAGCCGGCCGGCCACCTCGAGGCCGGCGAAACGCTGGCCGACGCCGTGATCCGCGAGACGCTCGAGGAAACCGCGCACCCGTTCACGCCCGACGCGCTCGTCGGCGTCTATCTCGCGCACTACGACCGTCCCGGCAGCGCCGGTGCGACCTACCTGCGCTTCACGTTCTGCGGCACGGCCGGCGAGCCGGTCGCGGACCACGTGCTCGACGACGGCATCGTCCGCACGCTGTGGTTGACGGCCGACGAACTGCGCGCATGCAGCGAGCGCCATCGCTCGCCCGCGGTGATGCGCTGCGTCGACGACTATCTCGCC
Organism: Burkholderia sp. BE17; assembly: GCF_009362305.1. Taxonomy (NCBI): domain Bacteria; kingdom Pseudomonadati; phylum Pseudomonadota; class Betaproteobacteria; order Burkholderiales; family Burkholderiaceae; genus Burkholderia; species Burkholderia sp. BE17. The sequence goes on along the minus strand of NZ_WHNU01000021.1, from coordinate 120,413 downwards.
GGGCGGCGCATTCCGCTCGATTTCGTGCACACGCATTCGGTCGCGCCGCGCCCCGAGGCATTCGAACGTCAGGCGGTCAGCAAATGAGTAAGCGCCGTGTAGTGGTGGGCATGTCGGGCGGCGTCGATTCGTCGGTGACCGCGTGGCTGCTGAAGGAACAGGGCTACGACGTGGTCGGCCTGTTCATGAAGAACTGGGAAGACGACGACGACGGCGAATACTGCTCGACGCGCCAGGACTGGATCGACGTCGTGTCGGTGGCCGACCTGATCGGCATCGACGTGGAAGCCGTCAACTTCGCGGCGGAATACAAGGATCGCGTGTTCGCCGAGTTCCTGCGCGAATACTCGGCCGGCCGCACGCCGAACCCCGACGTGCTGTGCAACGCCGAAATCAAGTTCAAGGCGTTCCTCGATCACGCGATGTCGCTCGACGCGGAAATGATCGCGACCGGCCACTATGCGCGCGTGCGCGAGCGCGACGGGCGTTTCGAACTGCTGAAGGCTTTCGATCACACGAAAGACCAGTCGTACTTCCTGCACCGGCTGAACCAGGCGCAACTGTCGAAGACGATGTTCCCGCTCGGCGAGATCCCGAAGACCAAGGTGCGCGAGATCGCCGCGCAGATCGGGCTGCCGAACGCGAAGAAGAAGGATTCGACCGGCATCTGCTTCATCGGCGAACGGCCGTTCCGCGATTTCCTGAACCGCTACCTGCCGACGAAACCCGGCCCGATGAAGACGCCCGACGGCAAGGTCGTCGGCGAGCACATCGGCCTCGCGTTCTACACGTTCGGCCAGCGCAAGGGCATAGGCCTCGGCGGCAGCAAGAGCGGCAGCGGCGAGCCGTGGTTCGTCGCCGCGAAGGACATCGCGTCGAACACGCTGTATGTCGTGCAGGGCCACGATCATCCGTGGCTGCTGTCGCGGCAGCTCGTCGCCGGCAACGTGAGCTGGGTCGCCGGCGAGCCGCCGGCGGAAGGCTTCGCGTGCGGCGCGAAGACGCGCTATCGGCAGGCCGATGCCGCGTGCACGTTTGCACGTGCCGGCGGCGAGCGCTTCTCGCTCGCGTTCGACGACGCGCAGTGGGCCGTCACGCCCGGCCAGTCGGCCGTGCTGTACGACGGCGAGATCTGTCTCGGCGGCGGCATCATCGAGTTCGCGGCAACCGGCCAGCCGGGCCAGGCAGCGCCCGCGGAAGGCCACGCAACGGCGCTCGCCGAAGCACGCTGACACACATTCGGTTTAGACTTGCGGCACGCCGCGCCCGGCGGAACACGATTCCGCCGAGGCCCGCGTGCCGCCGCGCAGCGTACGCATGGCGGCATTTCAAGATTCTTACGGAGTCCCCATGCTTTCAAGACGCTATCTGGCGATGTGGTGTGCCGTCCTGCTGCTCGCTGCGACGGCCTCACTCGCGTCGATCCACGCACTCTCGTGGCTGTGGATCCTGATCCCCGCCGCCCTCGTCGCGCTCGGCCTGTACGACCTGAAGCAGGACCGCCACGCGATCCTGCGCAACTACCCGCTCTGGGGCCACTTCCGCTTCCTGTTCGAGTTCATCCGCCCCGAGATCCGCCAGTACTTCGTCGAGGACGACACCGACGAGAAACCGTTCTCGCGCGCGCAGCGCAGCCTCGTCTACCAGCGCGCGAAGAACGTCGCCGACAATCGCCCGTACGGCACCGAGCTGAACGTGAAGGCCGTCGCGCACGAATGGATCAGCCACTCGCTCGCACCGACGAAACTGCCGAACCACGATTTCCGCATCCGCGTCGGCGCGAATCGCGCGCAACCCTACGACATTTCGATCTTCAACATCTCGGCAATGAGCTTCGGCTCGCTGTCCGCGAACGCGATCCGCTCGCTGAACCTCGGCGCGAAGAAAGGCGGTTTCGCGCACGACACCGGCGAAGGCTCGCTGTCGAAGTACCATCGCGAGAACGGCGGCGACATCATCTGGGAAATCGCGTCGGGCTACTTCGGCTGCCGCAACGACGACGGCACGTTCAACCCCGACAAGTTCGCGAAGCAGGCCGCCGATCCGCAGGTCAAGATGATCGAGGTGAAGCTGTCGCAGGGCGCGAAGCCCGGCCACGGCGGCATGCTGCCGGCCGCGAAGATCACGCCGGAGATCGCCGAGACGCGCGGCGTGCCGATGGGCAAGGACTGCATCTCGCCCGCCACGCATTCGGAATTCTCGACGCCGCGCGGGCTGCTCGAATTCGTCGAGCGCCTGCGCACGCTGTCGGGCGGCAAGCCGACCGGCTTCAAGCTGTGCGTCGGCCATCCGTGGGAGTTCTTCGGGATCGCGAAGGCGATGGTCGAGACCGGCATCGTGCCGGACTTCATCGTCGTCGACGGCGCGGAAGGCGGCACGGGTGCAGCGCCGCTCGAATTCACCGACCATGTCGGCGTGCCGCTGCAGGAAGGGCTGCTGCTCGTGCACAACACGCTCGTCGGGATCGGCGTGCGCGACCGCGTGAAGATCGGCGCGAGCGGCAAGATCATCTCCGCGTTCGACGTCGCGCGCACGCTCGCGATCGGCGCGGACTGGGTGAACTCGGCGCGCGGCTTCATGTTCGCGGTCGGCTGCATCCAGGCGCAGACCTGCCACACGGGCCGCTGCCCGACCGGCGTCGCGACGCAGGACCCGGTGCGCCAGCGCGCACTCGTCGTGCCCGACAAGGCCGACCGCGTGTACAACTTCCACCGCAATACGCTGCACGCGCTGCAGGAACTCGTACAGGCGGCCGGCCTCGCGCATCCGTCCGAGCTGCGCGCGCATCACATCGTGCAGCGCGTCGCGCCGCACGAGGTCCGGCTGATGTCGCAGTTGCTGAAGTACCTGAAGCCCGGCGCGCTGCTCGACGGCCAGACCTGCGGCTTCTCGCTGTACGACAAGTGGTGGCCGATCGCGCGCAGCGATTCGTTCACGCTCGGCGAGGCCGTGTACGCGTCGATCGAGTGACGCTCGCGACCGCCCAGGTACCGGGCGGCCCGGCAAAAAGAAAAGCGCCCCGCGGGGCGCTTTTCTTTCGTCTGCCGAATGTGTGACTGCGTGGCGTGAATGCGTGGCCGGCAGCGGCTCAGTTCTGCGGCAGCGTGTCGGCGAACGACTGCCGCTGCAGCAGCTTCACGAAGTGCTTGTCGAGGTTGGGGTGACGATCGCGCCAGTTGACCTCGGGCATCCGGAAGTCGAGATAGCCGAGCGCGCAGCCGAGTGCGATGTCGGCGAGCGAGTAATGATTACCGACGCACCACGTCTTGCTGCCGAGACCCTGCGACATCGCAACGAGCGCATCGTCGATCTTGCGCTGCTGGCGCGCGATCCAGCTCGCGCTGCGCTGCACCTCGTCGCGCATCGTGTGTTCGAGACGAATCGCGACCGCCGCGTCGAGCACGCCGTCGCCCAACGCTTCCCAGCAGCGCACTTCGACGCGCTCGCGGCCCGACGGCGGAATCAGCTTGCCGACCGGCGACAGCGTATCGACGTATTCGCAGATCACGCGGGAATCGAACACCGCGGCACCATCCTCCATCACGAGGCACGGGACCTTGCCGAGCGGATTCGATGCATGAATATCCGTCTCCGGCGCCCACACGTTCTCGAGCTCCAGCTTGTAGTCGATCTTCTTTTCAGCGAGCACGATCCGCGCCTTTCGGACGTACGGGCTGCTGAGCGAACCGATTAATTTCATCATCTGCCTTTTTAAGGGAACCGCCGAGAGTATACGTTGTCGCCGATCATAACCGGCCGGCGTCGCGCGGTAGAAAATCGCCCGGCCGGCCTGTGGATGGTTTGCAACAACCGCCACGCGGGCCTTCCGGCGCGGCTCTTGGCCGCCCTCTCACGCGCCGCGTCCGGCGGCGCTACAATCGCACGATGAATGCGCCCCTCGAACCCGCCATCGCCGTCGACGTCTACCGCCAGCGCCGTGAACGCGTGCTTGCCGCACTGCGCGCCGCCGGCGGCGGCGTCGCCATCGTCCCCACCGCGCCGGAACTGCTGCGCAACCGCGATACGGCCTACCCGTACCGGTACGACAGCTACTTCCATTACCTGACGGGCTTCACCGAGCCGGATGCCGTGCTCGTGCTGACCGCGGCCGCGCCGCACGGGGCGCCGGAGTCGATCCTGTTCTGCCGCGGCAAGAACGTCGACCGAGAGATCTGGGAAGGCTTCCACTACGGGCCCGAAGCCGCGCGCGACGCGTTCGGTTTCGACGCGGCGTTCGCGGTCGACGTGATCGACACCGAGATGCCGCGCCTGCTCGCCGACGCGGGCACCGTGCATTACCGGTTCGGCGCCTCGGCCGACTTCGACCGGCAGCTCGCGGGCTGGCTCGACGCGGTGCGTGCGCAGGCGCGCACGGGCGTCGCCGCGCCGGATGCGATGCTCGACCTCACGCCGCTCGTCGACGACATGCGGCTCGTGAAGGACGAGCACGAACTCGCGATCATGATGCGCGCCGCGCACATCTCCGCGCTCGCGCACCGCCGCGCGATGCAGGCGTGCCGCCCCGGCATCCGCGAATACGAACTCGAGGCCGAGCTGCTGTATACGTTCCGCAAGCACGGCGCGCAGGCGCCCGCGTACGGCTCGATCGTCGCGGCCGGCGCGAACGCGTGCGTGCTGCACTACCCGGCCGGCAACGCGGCCGCGCAGGACGGCGACCTGATCCTGATCGATGCCGCGTGCGAACTCGACGGCTACGCGTCGGACATCACGCGCACGTTCCCGGCCAACGGGCGCTTCTCGCCCGCGCAGCGCACGCTGTACGACATCGTGCTCGCCGCGCAGCAGGCCGCGATCGATGCGACGCGCGCGGGCGTGCCGTTCGAGGCGCCGCACGATGCGGCCGTGCGCGTGCTCGCGCAGGGGCTGCTCGATACCGGCATCATCCCGAAAACGCGCTTCTCGAACGTCGACGACGTGATCGCCGAGCGCGCGTACACGCGCTTCTACATGCACCGCACGGGCCACTGGCTCGGGATGGACGTGCACGATTGCGGCGACTACCGCGAGCGGCTCGCCGAGCGCGACGGCAACGGCGCGCTGCCGTGGCGCACGCTGAAACCCGGCATGACGCTGACGGTCGAGCCCGGCCTGTATGTGCGCGCGGCCGACGACGTGCCGCCCGAGTACTGGAATATCGGCATCCGCATCGAGGACGACGCAATCGTGCGCGACCACGGCTGCGAGCTGATCACGCGCGGCGTGCCGGTCGCGGCCGCCGAGATCGAAGCGCTGATGCGCGCGGACGCATGACCGGCCGCCGCCGACCGTTACCTCCGTTTCACGAATCAAGATGACGACCGCTTCTTCCCCGGCCACGCCGGACTACGACCTCGCCATCGTCGGCGCGGGCCCCGTCGGGCTCGCGCTCGCCGGCTGGCTCGCGCGCCGCAGCGCAACGCAGCACGCGTCGATCGCGCTGATCGATGCGCGCGAACCGGCCGCGAGCATGAACGACCCGCGCGCGATCGCCGTGTCGCACGGCAGCCGCGTGCTGCTCGACACGCTCGCGTGGCCTGCCGACGCGACGCCGATCGAACATATCCACGTATCGCAGCGCGGCCATTTCGGCCGCACGCTGATCGACCGCGACGAGCACGACCTCGCCGCGCTCGGCTATGTCGTGCGCTACGGCTCGCTCGTGCAGGCGCTCGCGGGCGCCGTGCACGGCACGCGCGTCGACTGGCTCACGTCGACCACCGCGCGCGCGCCGCAGCAGGACACCGACGGCGTCACGCTGACGCTCGACGGCCCGCAGGGCGAGCGCACGCTGCGCGCGCGCATCGTCATCAACGCCGAAGGCGGGCTGTTCCACGAACAGCAGGCCGACGCCGGCAAGCACCGCCGCGACTACGGGCAGACCGCGCTCGTCGGCACGGTCACGGTATCGGCGCCGCGCCCGAACGTCGCATGGGAACGCTTCACGCACGAAGGCCCGCTCGCGCTGCTGCCGCTCGGCGGGCCGCGCCAGGCCGATTACGCGCTCGTCTGGTGCTGCACGCCCGACGAAGCGGCGCGCCGCGCGGTGCTGCCCGACGACGCGTTCCTGCGCGAGCTCGGCAGCGCGTTCGGCGAACGCATGGGCCGGTTCGTCGCGATCGCGGGCCGCGCGTCGTTCCCGCTCGGGCTGAACGCCGCGCAAACGCTCGTCAGCGGCCGCGTCGCAATCGTCGGCAATGCCGCGCAAACCCTGCACCCCGTCGCGGGCCAGGGGCTCAACCTCGGGCTGCGCGACGCGCATACGCTCGTCGACGCGCTGTCCGCGCAAGGCTTCGATGCGACCGCACTTGCGACCTTCAACGCGCGCCGCGCGCTCGACCGGCGCTTCACGATCGGCGCGACCGACACGCTGGCGCGGCTGTTTACGATCGACACGGGCCCGCTCCCGCTGCTGCGCGGCGCCGCGCTCACCGCGCTCGAATTCGTGCCGCCGCTCAAGAAGGCGATCGCGCGCCAGATGATGTTCGGCCAGCGCAATTGACACGCGGGCGCACCGTACGGTGCGCCCGGCCGGACCACACAAACCGGGTCAAATCGGCGGGGCATGGGAATACGGTAAAATGCGCGTTTTCCCTCCGCCCTTTTCATGCCCGCGCCGGTCGCGGGCGGTGCCATTGCGATGCCCGTTATCGGCTCTCACGTATTGCGTAACAACCTGTTCGTCGCCCCGATGGCCGGGGTGACGGATCGTCCGTTCCGCCAGCTGTGCAAGCGGCTGGGGGCCGGTTACGCCGTGTCCGAGATGGTCGCGTCCAACGCGCAGCTGTGGAAAAGCGCGAAGACGATGCGGCGCGCGAACCACGCAGGCGAGGTGGAGCCGATCGCGGTGCAGATCGCCGGCGCCGATCCGGCGATGATGGCCGAAGCGGCACGCTACAACGTCGACAACGGCGCGCAGATCATCGATATCAACATGGGCTGCCCGGCGAAGAAGGTCTGCAACGTCGCGGCCGGGTCCGCGCTGCTGCAGAACGAGCCGCTCGTGCAGCGGATCGTCGAGGCCGTCGTCGCGGCGGTCGGCACGGGGCCCGATGCGGTGCCCGTCACGCTGAAGATCCGCACCGGCTGGGATCGCGAGCACAAGAACGCGATCACGGTCGCGCGCCTGGCCGAAGCCGCCGGCATCGCGATGCTCACCGTGCACGGCCGCACGCGCGCCGATCTCTACCGCGGCGACGCCGAATACGACACCATCGCGGCCGTGAAGGCGGCCGTACGGATTCCAGTCGTCGCGAACGGCGACATCACGTCGCCCGCAAAAGCGAAGGCCGTGCTCGATGCAACCGGTGCCGACGCGCTGATGATCGGTCGCGCCGCGCAAGGTCGGCCGTGGCTGTTCCGCGAAATCGATCATTTCCTGCAAACCGGCGAGCTGCTGCCCCCGCCGCTGATCGACGAGATCCAGCACGTGATGAACGAACACCTGGAAGACCACTACGCTTTCTATGGTGAATTCACGGGAGTCCGTACTGCGCGCAAGCACATCGGCTGGTACACTCGCGGCCTTTCCGGTGCCAACGGGTTCCGGCACAGAATGAACACGCTCGATTCCTCCCGCGAGCAACTCGCCGCCGTCAATGCATTCTTCGACGCGCAAAAGGCGCTGTCGGACCATCTCGTCTACGTCGATGACGAAGAGGAAAACGGCCAGGGCGAGTCGGACGACCATAACCAGTTAGCAGCATGAGCAAGCACAACATCGAACAATGTGTCCGCGAGAGCCTGGACGTGTATTTCCGGGATCTAGACGGCTCCAATCCGCACGACGTCTACGAAATGGTGATGTCCTGCGTCGAAAAGCCGATGCTCGAGGTCGTGCTCGTACAGGCAGGCGGCAACCAGTCGCTCGCCGCGGAGTACCTCGGCATCAATCGCAATACGCTGCGCAAGAAGCTGCAGCAGCACGGCCTGCTGTAGTCGGCCGCCCCGTCCCCGTTTCCCTGGCTATTGGTGGTTCCATCATGATCAAGCAAGCGCTCATTTCCGTTTCCGACAAGACCGGCATCGTCGACTTCGCGAAGTCGCTGTCCGACCTCGGCGTCAAGCTGCTGTCGACGGGCGGCACCGCGAAACTGCTCGCCGACGCGGGCCTGCCCGTTACCGAAGTGGCCGACTACACGGGCTTTCCGGAAATGCTCGATGGGCGCGTGAAGACGCTCCACCCGAAGGTCCACGGCGGCATCCTCGCGCGCCGCGACCTGCCCGAGCACATGCAGGCGCTGGAACAGCACGGCATCCCGACGATCGACCTGCTCGTCGTGAACCTGTATCCGTTCGTCGCGACGATCGCGAAGGACGACTGCACGCTCGCCGACGCGATCGAGAACATCGACATCGGCGGCCCGACGATGCTGCGCTCGGCCGCGAAGAACCACCGCGACGTGACGGTCGTCGTCGATCCGGCCGACTACGCGGTCGTGCTCGATGAAATGAAGGCGAACGGCAACACGGTCGGCTACCCGACCAACTTCCGCCTCGCGACGAAGGTGTTCGCGCACACCGCCCAATACGACGGCGCGATCACGAACTACCTGACGAGCCTGACCGACGAGCTGAAGCACGCATCGCGCAATGCGTACCCGGCGACGCTGAACATGGCGTTCGACAAGGTGCAGGACCTGCGCTACGGCGAGAACCCGCACCAGAGCGCGGCGTTCTACCGCGACATCGCGACGCCGGCCGGCGCGCTCGCGAACTACCGCCAGCTGCAGGGCAAGGAACTGTCGTACAACAACATCGCGGATTCGGACGCGGCGTGGGAATGCGTGAAGACGTTCGACGCGCCGGCCTGCGTGATCATCAAGCATGCGAACCCGTGCGGCGTCGCGGTCGGCAACGACTCGGCCGACGCGTACGCGAAGGCGTTCCAGACCGACCCGACCTCCGCGTTCGGCGGCATCATCGCGTTCAACCGCGAAGTCGACGAAGCGGCCGCGCAGGCTGTCGCGAAGCAGTTCGTCGAAGTGCTGATCGCACCGTCGTTCTCCGACGCCGCGAAGCAGGTGTTCGCCGCGAAGCAGAACGTGCGCCTGCTCGAAATCGCACTGGGCGACGGCCATAACGCATTCGACCTGAAGCGCGTGGGCGGCGGCCTGCTCGTGCAGTCGCTCGATTCGAAGAACGTGCAGCCGCACGAGCTGCGCGTCGTCACGAAGCGCCACCCGACGCCGAAGGAAATGGACGACCTGCTGTTCGCCTGGCGCGTCGCGAAGTACGTGAAGTCGAACGCGATCGTGTTCTGCGGCAACGGCATGACGCTCGGCGTCGGCGCGGGCCAGATGAGCCGTGTCGATTCCGCGCGCATCGCGAGCATCAAGGCGCAGAACGCGGGCCTGACGCTGGCTGGCTCGGCCGTCGCGTCGGATGCGTTCTTCCCGTTCCGCGACGGCCTCGACGTTGTCGTGGCGGCCGGCGCGACCTGCGTGATCCAGCCGGGCGGCTCGGTGCGCGACGACGAAGTGATCGCGGCAGCGGACGAGCACAACATCGCGATGATCCTGACGGGCGTGCGCCACTTCCGTCACTGATCGCACGCGGCCCGCGCGGCCGTTGCACGACAACCCGGCGGCGTCGCACCCGCCGGGTTTTTTATTGCGCGGCGCCGTCGCGCGCGACCTTGCGGCCGGCTCGCCGCACCATTCGTTGTAGTATCGCTGCATCACGCATCTCTCCTCACTCATGCGAATTCTCGGCATCGACCCCGGCCTGCGCGTCACCGGCTTCGGCGTCATCGACGTCAGCGGCCACCGGCTCGCCTATGTGACGAGCGGCGTGATCCGCACGCCGACGGCCGATCTGGCCACCCGGCTCGGCACGATCTTCCAGGGCGTGTCGACGATCGTGCGCGAACATGCGCCCGACCAGGCCGCGATCGAAAAGGTGTTCGTCAACGTGAACCCGCAGTCGACGCTGCTGCTCGGCCAGGCGCGTGGCGCCGCGATCTGCGGCCTCGTCGCGGGCGGCCTGCCGGTCGCCGAATACACGGCGCTGCAGCTCAAGCAGGCCGTGGTCGGCTACGGCCGCGCGACCAAGACGCAGATGCAGGAAATGGTCACGCGGCTGCTCAACCTCTCCGGACAACCGGGTTCCGACGCGGCCGACGCGCTCGGCATGGCGATCTGCCATGCGCACGGCGGCAACACGCTCAGCACGCTCGGCGGCCTCGCGCCGGCGCTCGCGAAGAAAGGGCTGCGCGTGCGGCGCGGGCGGCTGGTCGGCTGATGCCGGCGCGCGCCGTCGCCCGGCACATCGGACTGACTGTTTTGCCCGCGCGCGGCGCACACGCGACACGCACCGCATCGGCCTGACGGCCAAGCCCATCGGCATTGCGCCGCGCGTGCGCTACACTCGCGCTTTCTTCCTCGCATCCCGCCATCCATGATCGGTCGCATCGCCGGCATCCTGCTCGAAAAGAACCCGCCTCACCTGCTCGTCGACTGCAACGGCGTCGGCTACGAAATCGACGTGCCGATGAGCACCTTCTACAACCTGCCGCAGACGGGCGAGCGCGTCGTGCTGCTCACGCAGCAGATCGTCCGCGAGGACGCGCACCTGCTGTACGGCTTCCTGACGCCGCAGGAGCGCACGACCTTCCGCGAGCTGCTGAAGATCACCGGCATCGGCGCGCGCATGGCGCTCGCCGTGCTGTCCGGCATGAGCGTGCAGGAGCTCGCGCAGGCCGTGACGATGCAGGACGCCGCGCGCCTCACGCGCCTGCCCGGCATCGGCAAGAAGACGGCCGAGCGCCTGCTGCTCGAGCTGAAGGGCAAGCTCGGCGCCGACCTCGGCGCGCTCGCCGGCGCCGCGTCGGCGTCCGACCACGCGACCGACATCCTCAACGCGCTGCTCGCACTCGGCTACTCCGAAAAGGAAGGCCTGGCCGCGATCAAGAACGTGCCGGCCGGCACCGGCGTGTCCGAAGGCATCAAGCTCGCGCTGAAGGCGCTGTCGAAGGCGTAACGCCCGCCAGAACCGACTGTCGGACGCAGTGTCGCGCCGCCGCGCGGCGCGCGCCAGTCGGCCGTCCGGCCAGTTCGGACCGCGAGCGGCGCGCGGTACAATGGCCGCATGATTGAAACCGACAAACTCGCCACCGAGCAGCGGATCATCGCCGCCACGCCCACCTCGTCGCACGAGGAGGTGTTCGAACGCGCGCTGCGGCCTCGCCAGCTCGACGACTACGTCGGCCAGGAAAAGGTGCGCGGCCAGCTCGAGATCTTCATCGAAGCCGCGAAGCGCCGCTCCGAGCCGCTCGACCACGTGCTGCTGTTCGGGCCGCCGGGTCTCGGCAAGACGACGCTCGCACACATCATCGCGCGCGAGATGGGCGTGAACCTGCGCCAGACGTCGGGCCCCGTGCTCGAGCGCGCGGGCGATCTCGCCGCGCTGCTGACGAACCTCGAAGCGAACGACGTGCTGTTCATCGACGAGATCCACCGGCTGTCGCCGGTCGTCGAGGAAATCCTGTATCCGGCACTCGAGGATTACCAGATCGACATCATGATCGGCGAAGGTCCGGCCGCGCGCAGCGTGAAGCTCGACCTGCAGCCGTTCACGCTCGTCGGCGCGACCACCCGCGCGGGGATGCTGACCAACCCGCTGCGCGACCGTTTCGGGATCGTCTCGCGCCTCGAGTTCTACGACGCCGATCAACTGTCGCGTATCGTGCGGCGCTCGGCGTCGCTGCTGAACGCGCAGATCGATCCGAACGGCGCGCTGGAAATCGCGAAGCGCTCGCGCGGCACGCCGCGGATCGCGAACCGGCTGCTGCGCCGCGTACGCGACTTCGCGGAAGTGAAGGCCGACGGCCAGATCACCGCGGCGGTGGCCGATGCCGCGCTCGCGATGCTCGACGTCGATCCGGTCGGCTTCGACCTGATGGACCGCAAGCTGCTCGAGGCGATCCTGTACAAGTTCGACGGCGGCCCGGTCGGCATCGACAACCTGGCAGCCGCGATCGGCGAGGAGCGCGACACGATCGAGGACGTGCTCGAACCATACCTGATCCAGCAGGGCTTCCTGCAGCGCACGCCGCGCGGGCGCGTCGCGACGCTGCTCACGTACCGCCACTTCGGGCTCTCCGCGCCCGACGCCGGCAGCGCCGAACGCGGCATGTGGGATACGCCCGCCGGGAAGTAACCGGCCGCCCGAGCCACGCCAGCCATGATGACGCCGCCTAGCCGCCACCCCGCCGCACCCGCACCGGGCCCGCGCTGGGCCGAGCCGATCCGCAAGCGCCTCGTGGCCGGCATCACGCACCTGACCGCGGGCGGCGGCGGCCCGTCGCTCGATCTCTCTTCGCCGCCCGGCGATCCCGGGCTGTTCGGCCCCGATGCCGTCTGCTGGCGCGTGCATGCCGACTTCACGTCGATGATGACAGGCGGCATCGCCGCGCTGCTGCTGCAGGCGCTCCATCCGCTCGCGCTCGCCGGCGTCTGGGATCACTCGTCGTTTCGCACCGACATCCTCGGCCGCTTGCGGCGCACCGCCACGTTCATCACGGGCACGACGTTCGGCAGTCGCGCGGACGCGCTCGCGCTGATCGAGCGCGTGAAAACGATCCACTCGCGCGTATCGGGTACCGCGCCCGACGGGCGGCCGTACCGTGCCGACGATCCGGCGTTGCTGACCTGGGTGCATATCGCGGAAGTATCGAGCTTCCTCGCCGCGCATCTGTGCTACGTGAATCCGGCGCTGTCGGGCGAATTGCAGGACCGCTATTACGCCGAAACGGCGCTGATCGCCGAACTGCTAGGCGCACAAGAGGTGCCGCGTTCGCGCGCCGAGGTAGCCGCGTATCTCGCGCGCATGCAGCCGGAACTCGAAGCCGGGCCGCATACCTTCGACGTGATGGCCATCCTGCTGAATGTGCCGGTCGCGAAGCCTGCGCTGCGGCCGGCCGCGTCGCTGATGGTGCATGCCGGGATCGACCTGCTGCCGCCGTGGGCGCAGCGCATGCTCGGCGTGTCGACGTTCGCACCGCTGCGGCGCGCGGTGGTCCGGCCTGGCGTACGTGCCGTCGCACCCGTACTGCGCTGGGCGCTCGTCAACGGCGCGTCGAAGCGTGCGCGCCGTCGCGCGAGCGCGCCCCCACCCGACGGCGCCCCACCCGCCTGACGATCAGCCTCTTCCAATTATTTCAATTTCATTTCAAATACCCGTGACACGCTGACGGGCCTGCACCTGCGCACGGTCGCACGTGCTGCACGTGCCGCACACCCCGCCCTTCCGTGACCCGCGCGGTGTCCCGCCACCCTACCGACATCCGATGCCCGCGATGCCACGCGTGCCGATCCGCTTCGTCCTTGCCGCCAGCCTGTCCGCCTGCTGAGGCGACGATGTTGCCGCCGTCGCGCGTACGGACACCCCAACGCCGTCCGGCGGCACCACGACGACGCCTGCGCCGCCCGCCACCGTCACGCCGCAACCGGGCAAATGGAAAAGCGCGTGCGGAGCACCGCCCCCGATCCGGCGAAGGCCGACACGGGCTACCTGAACGCGGTCTGGAATGCATCGACGCGCGTGGTCGCGGCCACGGACCCCGTGATCGACGGCAAGACAGGCGCCGACCTCGGGCGCGCCGATGCGATCGACGGCGGGAAGAAATACAACAACGGGGATTCAACAGGCTGCGCCAGCCGATCACGGCCGACCAGCCCGGCAAGATCGCATACGCGCTCGACTACAAGGTGCGCCACGCGCTGCCGCAGTAGGCGTCACGCAGGAGGAAGGGGAATGCCGGGCGGCCCGCGTGCTCAGAGCACCTTGCGATAGCCGTCGTCGTCGCTCTCGGCGTCCAGGTGCGACACGTCGGCCCACTGCACGACCTGCGCGCGGCCATCCACGTAATCGACGACGTTGATGCTCGTATTGAGCAGCTGGTAATTGCGCGGCGCCGACAGATCGAGACCGTTCGCAAAACGGTACACGCAATCGAGCACGCCGCCATGCGCGACGCACGCGATCCGGCCGCCCGGATGCGCGGCGACGATCGGCTCGAGCGCATGCAGCACGCGGTGATAGAACGCACGCTGCGACTCGCCGCCTTCCGGCGCGAAGCCCGGATCGCGCGTCTGCCAGGCCGCGTATGCGTCCGGAAACAGCGCCTCGATCTCGGTACTGTCATGCCCCTGGAATGCGCCGTACGAGCGTTCGCGCAACCCGTCCCGCAACTGCAGCGGCAGCCCGAGCGAATCGGCGAAGGGTAACGCCGTCTGCTGCGCGCGCACCAGGTCGCTCGAATAGACCGCGTCGATCCGTGCGCCCTCGCGCGCCTCTCGTTCGAGCCGCGCGGCCAACCGCTGCGCCTGCGCGAGACCCGTGTCGGCCAGCGGGATGTCGATATGACCCTGGATGCGCTTGATGCGGTTCCAGGCCGTCTCGCCATGGCGGATGAAAAGAATCTGCGTGGTGGCCATCGCGGCGCGTCTCCGGGGAAGAATCAGGGCCGCACTTGCAGCCAGAACGTCACGGGGCCGTCGTTGACGAGCGATACCTGCATGTCGGCGCCGAACTCGCCCGTCTCGACGACGGGATGGCGCGCCCGCGCGGCCGCGACGAAATAGTCGAACAGCCGCGCGCCTTCGTCGGGCGGTGCGGCCGGCGTGAAGCTCGGTCGCAGCCCGCTGTTGGTGTCGGCCGCCAGCGTGAACTGCGACACTAGCAGCAGGCCGCCCGCGCGGCCCGCGCCGTCGATATTCGACACCGGTAGGTTCATCTTGCCGGCCGCGTCGCTGAACACGCGGTAGCCGAGCATCTTCGCCAGCAGCTTGTCGGCCGCAGCGTCGGTGTCGCCGCGCTCAGCACAGACCAGCGCGAGCAGGCCCGCGCCGATCTCGCCCGTCGTGCGGTCGCCGACGCGCACGTCGGCGCGCTTCACGCGCTGGATCAGCGCGATCATGCGGTCAGCGTGACGCGCGCGAAGCGGCGCTTGCCGACCTGCACGACGAACTCGCCGACCTCGACCTTCAGGCCCTTGTCCGACACGGTCGCGCCGTCGATCTTCACACCGCCCTGCTCGATGTTGCGCAGTGCTTCGCTCGTCGACGGCACGAGGCCGGCCTGCTTCAGCAACTGGCCGATCGCCAGCGGCGCGCCGGCGAGCGTAACCGACGGAATGTCGTCCGGCACGCCGCCTTTCGCGCGGTGGTTGAAGTCCTCGAGCGCGCGCTCGGCGTCGGTCTGCGAATGGAACCGCGCGACGATTTCCTGCGCGAGCAGCACCTTGAAGTCGCGCGGGTTGCGGCCGCCTTCGGCCTCGCGCTTGAAGCCGGCGATCTCGTCGAGGCTGCGGAACGACAGCAGTTCGAAGTAACGCCACATCAGCGTGTCCGAAATGCTCATCAGCTTGCCGAACATGTCGGTCGGCTTCTCGCTGATGCCGACATAGTTGCCCTTCGACTTCGACATCTTCTCGACGCCGTCGAGACCTTCGAGCAGCGGCATCGTCAGGATGCACTGCTGTTCCTGGCCGTACTGCTTCTGCAATTCGCGGCCGACCAGCAGGTTGAACTTCTGGTCGGTGCCGCCGAGTTCGAGATCGGCGTTCAGCGCCACCGAATCGTAGCCCTGCATCAGCGGGTACAGGAATTCGTGGATCGAGATCGGCACGCCACCCTGGAAGCGCTTCGTGAAGTCCTCGCGCTCGAGGATCCGCGCGACCGTGTAGCGCGACGCGAGCTTGATCATCCCGTCCGCGCCGAGCGGCATCGACCATTCGCTGTTGTAGCGGATCTCGGTCTTTTCGCGATCGAGCACGAGAGCGGCCTGCTCGAAGTAGGTCTTCGCGTTCGACTCGATCTGCTCGCGCGTGAGCGGCGGGCGCGTCGCGTTGCGGCCCGACGGATCGCCGATCAGCGACGTGAAATCGCCGATCAGGAAGATCACCGTGTGGCCGAGGTCCTGCAGCTGACGCATCTTGTTCAGCACGACCGTATGGCCGATGTGGATGTCGGGCGCGGTCGGGTCGAGGCCGAGCTTGATGCGAAGCGGCGTGCCGGTGGCCGCGCTGCGCGCGAGCTTCTGCGCGAACTCTTCCTCGATCAGCAGCTCGTCGACGCCGCGCTTCGTGACGGCGAGCGCATGCCGGACTTCGTCGGTAATCGGGAAAACAGGCTTGGAACTGGGTTCGGTGCTCATCGGTGCCAGGAAGAAATGTCGCAAAAACAGGGATTTTCCCATAACTTGCGCGCGCATCGCTTAACGGCGCGTCACGTTGCGCGGATAATCGGGCGCAAGGCGCGCGGCACCGGCCCGCGCCGCAAGATCCAGGAGAACCCAACGTGCCGCAACGACAGCCGCAAAACGCCCATCCGGCCGACGGCATCTACTTCGGGCTGATGTCGGGAACCAGCATGGACGGCGTCGACGGCGTCGCCGTGCGTTTCGAGACCGGCAAGGCGCCGGCCGTGCTCGCGGAAGCGTTCGTCGGTTTCGCGCAATCGCTGCGCGACGCGCTGTTCGCACTGCAGCAGCCCGGCGACAACGAGATCGACCGCGAATCGCTCGCGGCGAACGCGCTCGTCACGCGCTACGCGGTGTGCTGCCACGAATTGCAGCGCACCGCCGGGCTGTCGCGCGACGAGATTCGCGCGATCGGCGTACACGGCCAGACGGTACGCCATCGCCCCGAGCGCGGTTATACGCGGCAACTCAACAACCCGGCGCTGCTCGCCGAGCTGACCCATGTCGACGTGATCGCCGATTTCCGCAGCCGCGACGTGGCCGCCAGCGGCCACGGCGCGCCGCTCGCGCCGGCGTTCCATGCGACGGTGTTCGGTGCGCCCGGCGAGACGCGTGTCGTCTGCAATCTCGGCGGGATCAGCAACATCACGATCCTGCCCGGCGAAAGCGGCGAAGTGCGCGGCTTCGACTGCGGCCCCGCGAATGCGCTGATCGACGCGTGGGCGACCCGCCATCTCGGCAAGCCGTACGACGACGGCGGCAAGTTCGCCGCGCGCGGCACCGTGCACGCGCCGCTGCTCGACGCGCTGCTCGACGAACCGTATTTCGCCGCGCCGCCGCCGAAAAGCACCGGACGCGACCTGTTCAATCCCGCGTGGCTCGACGCGAAGCTCGCCGCGTTCTCGCAGATCGCGCCGGAGGACGTGCAGGCGACCCTCACGGCGCTCACCGCCGCCTCGGTCGCCCGCGAGGTCGCGCAGCACGCACCCGGCTGCAAGGCCGTCTTCGTGTGCGGCGGCGGCGCGCGCAATCCGGTGCTGCTCGACGCGCTCCGGCACGCGCTGCGCGAGGCCGGCATGCAGGCCACGGTCGATACGACGGCCGTGCTCGGCGTGCCGCCGCAACAGGTCGAGGCGCTCGCGTTCGCGTGGCTCGCGTACCGCTTCACCGCACGCCAGCCCGGCAATCTCGCTACGGTCACCGGTGCGGCCGGCAACCGCGTGCTCGGCGCGCTCTATCCGGGCTGACGCCAAGCCTGCCGCACGGCGGGCGCCGCAAACGGACATAAAAAACGGGGCATGAAGCCCCGTTTTTCATTCCGGCGAACCGGTGCGGATCTGTCGTGCGCTCAGACCGAGAACGACGAACCGCACCCGCACGTGGTGGTCGCATTCGGGTTCTTGATCACGAACTGGGCGCCGTTGATGTCGTCCTTGTAGTCGATCTCGGCGCCGACCAGGTACTGGTAGCTCATCGAGTCGATCAGGAGCTGGACGCCGTTCTTGTCCATCACGGTGTCGTCCTCGTTGACTTCCTCGTCGAACGTGAAGCCATACTGGAAGCCCGAGCAGCCGCCACCCTGCACGAACACGCGCAGCTTCAGGTCGGGATTGCCCTCTTCGTCGATCAGTTGCTTGACCTTGTCGGCCGCTGCGTCGGTGAAGACGAACGGAAGCGGCATTTCGGCCGTCGTTGCTGCGGATTCGGTAACAGCGTTCATTGCGAACTCTCCAAGAAGCTTTAGCCGCTATTGTAGGGCCGATCAGAAGATCGTGCTGAAGTCCATGAAATCAATAGGTTCTTGTCGATTTCATCAAACCTGCCCGTGCGAGCCGCCGCAGCACGGGCCTGGAAGCGGACATAAAAAAACCGCCAGCGCGAAAGCTGGCGGTTTTTCCGGCGGACGCCGCCCGGAAGCGGCGCGGCCATGAAGCGGAATTAACGCTTCGAGAACTGCTTGGCGCGGCGTGCCTTGCGCAGACCGACCTTCTTACGCTCGACTTCACGCGCATCGCGCGTCACGAAGCCTGCGCTCGACAGCGACGGCTTCAGCGTCGCATCGTAGTCGATCAGTGCACGGGTGATGCCGTGGCGCACTGCGCCTGCCTGACCCGTTTCGCCGCCACCATTCACGTTCACCTTGATGTCGAACGTCTGGCCGTGGTTCGTGAGTTCCAGCGGTTGACGCACGATCATCAGCGACGTTTCGCGCGAGAAGTAGTCAGCGATGGGCTTGCCGTTGACGACGATGTCGCCCTTGCCAGCCTTGATGAAGACACGAGCGACTGCGCTCTTGCGGCGGCCCGTACCGTAGTTCCAGTTACCGATCATGTGGGTCCCCTTAGATCTCGAGCGCCTTCGGCTGTTGAGCCGAATGCGGATGCGTCGCTTCTGCGTAGACCTTCAGCTTCTTGATCATCGCGTAGCCGAGCGGGCCCTTCGGCAGCATGCCCTTGACCGCCTTCTCGAGCGCACGGCCCGGGAAGCGTTCCTGCATCTTGCCGAACGTCGTTTCATAGATACCGCCCGGGTAGCCCGAGTGACGGTAGTACTTCTTGTCCAGCGTCTTGTTGCCCGTGACCTTCAACTTGCTCGCGTTGATGATGATGATGAAATCACCAGTGTCGACGTGCGGGGTGAACTCAGGCTTGTGCTTGCCGCGCAGACGGCGTGCCACTTCGCTGGCAACACGGCCGAGAACCTTATCCGTCGCGTCAATCACGTACCATTCGCGCGTCACCTCATGGGCTTTTGCGGAAAACGTCTTCATGATCGATCCAAAAAAAATGCTTTGCCCGATGTGTTCTTCCTGCTTGTCTGTGTGCGCTTCGAGGCGCGGTGCAGGCTCTCCCTGTTCTTTTTCCGTGGGCATGAATGCGGAAAAGCCCTGAATTATAAAGGAAATACGACAACGCGGTCAAAGGGAATCCACGTCCCGTGTCCGCGGCGCCCAAAATGGGCCAAAATTCGGTCGTGCCCCGACAAGCCAGGCGATCCGAGCGCCCGGGGAGGCACCCATCGACGCGCGGCACATGACCTTGCCGCGCCAGACCGGCCGAATACGGAAAACAACAAACAAGCATGATGAAACAACGACTTACGCCCTTCTTCGCGGCCGCGCTGCTGGCCGCCGCAGCGCCTGCCGTCGCCGCCCGCGCCGGCTGCGAAGCCAAGCTCGACGCGCTCGACGCGCGCATTGCCGAAGCGCGGACCGCCCATGCCGAGGATCGCGTCGTCCGCCTGCGGGCGGTGCGCGAACGCGTCCGCCACTTCTGCACACGCGACCACGGCCATGCTTCGGCCGTGCCCGCGCCGGCACCCGACGCACGCTTAAACGGCACGCTGCCCGACGCGACATCGCAGCCGGCCGCACGGCAGCCTGCCTAACGGATGCAACGGATGCCGGGGCACGCAAGCCGCGCGCCGATGTTTGCACGGGACGAAAAAAAGCCCGAACGGCTGGTTCGGGCTTAATCCACCTCAGGAGGAGGGTGGAGGAGACATTCGGAGGTTGCCGCAGCGCGACAACCAATGAAGCTCATTATACGAACGTGCCGCCGGCTTCACAAGAAAATTTGCATTACGAAATCTAACCCCATAATGCGAAATTTCGGACGATCAGCCGGGAAAATTTATTTCCCCTTTAAAATCAATCACCTGCTCTCAGCCAGAGCAAGCAAAGATGGCCCGCGACTAGAGCGAAACCCCTAAAATCAGCACGGAAATTGCTGTTCGGCGCGCCGCCCACGCGGCTCCGGCATTGCACGTCGTGCACCGCATCAGCCGACCGTTGTGCTGCGGGCTACAATGCCGGATCGAATCCGAATCAGGCAACGCTGGAGTGCAAGCATGGAATGCAAAGTAAGCTGGATGGGTCAGGACGGCATGGCGTTTTCCGCCCAGACCGGAAGCGGGCATCTCGTCACGATGGACGGCGCGCCCGAAGGCGGCGGCCACAACCTCGCGCCGCGCCCGATGGAAATGGTGCTGCTGGGCACCGGCGGCTGCACGGCCTATGACGTCGTGCTGATCCTGAAGAAGAGCCGCCAGGAAGTCACCGGCTGCTCGGTCACGCTGAAGGCCGAGCGCGCGAGCGAAGACCCGAAGGTGTTCACGAAGGTGCACTTCCACTTCACCGTCATCGGCCGCAACCTGAATCCGGCCACGGTCGAACGCGCGATCAACCTGTCGCACGACAAGTACTGCTCCGCGTCGATCATGATCGCGAAGACGGCCGAACTCACGCATTCGTTCGACATCGTCGCCGCCTGAACGCACGGCGCTCGCGCATGAAAAAAGGGCCGGCGCTCCGCAAGGAGACGCCGGCCCTTTCGCATTCGAACGGCAAAGCAGGCCGATAAGCCGGATTCTGTGCACGCTGCGCGCCGAAGCGCACAGCGCGTGGCAGCCATTCCTCTAGGCGCGCCATTGCTGACGCGCTCAAGCTTCCTACCCGCAGACGAGACGGGGGCCCCATCCTGCATCCGAAGATGCGCGCCTGCCTACTTGGAATTGCTCCGGGTGGAGGTTACCGTGCCGGCGAACGTCGCCGTCGCCGCGGTGCGCTCTTACCGCACCGTTTCACCCTTACCTGATCCCGGCTTGCGCCGGGCCATCGGCGGTTTGCTTTCTGTTGCCCTGTTCCGCGTGTCGCCACGGATGGCCGTTAGCCATCACCCTGCCCTGTGGAGTCCGGACTTTCCTCGCCCCCGCGCGCCCGAAGGCGGCGAGGCCGCGACTGCCTGGCCTGCTTTGCGACGCGCATTCTAACACTGCGCGCCGCCGCCGGCTGTGCGCGTGCGGCGGCCGCTGCGGAATACGGCCGGATCGTCGTAGAACGCGGCGTCGGCATTCGCGTCGCACCAGCCCGGCACGCCGAGCACCGGCAGCGGCGAGAAATCGCGGCTCGTCAGCGCGCGCGTCGCGAGTTCGGCGGCGACACGCGCGTCGACATGCGCGACGCGTTGCGCATCGGGCCACGAAAAATAGTCGGTGCTCACTTCGACGATCCACGTGTGCGCGGTACAGGACTTGTAAGGCGCGACGAGCTTCTCGAGCAGCGCATGGCCGACGAGCCGCGCTTCGCAGCGCGTGCCCCACGCCTCGCGCGCGGCGACCAGCAGCCGCGGCCAGTCGAAGCCGCGCAGCGCATCGGCGAGCGCGCGGTCGGCTGTCACGAACAGCGCGGCGTTCTCGTCGAACAGCGTGAGCGCATCGCGCAGCGTGCCGCGCACGGGCCCGACGCCGCCCGCAGCGTCGATCGCCGCGGCCTGGCGCGCGTTCAACGCGGCCTTGATGCGCGGATACGCGAACCAGACGAGCGCATTGAAAAAGTCGTGAAGGTTGTGGCGGGTCGGCACGCCGCCGGTGTCGGCGATATGGGTCTCGTACGCGACACCGGGCGGCAGCTCGGCCTGCGGCACGAACCGCAGCGGCCTGCCGCGACCGCTGACGCGCCCGCCGTCGCGGTTCGTGCCGTTTAGCGCGCCGTTCAGCGCGTCGAGCAGCGCGGCATCGCCCTTCCGTGCGGCCGCCTGCGCGACGCGGCCCGGCTCCGCGTACTGCGCGAGCCACGGCGCGGACCAGTCGATCCGCGCGAAATCCGCCGCCCCGCTGCCGGCCGCGTGGCCGGCTCCGCGCGGCGGCGCGCCGGTCACACGAGTTTCCAGCCGATCGTCTCGCCGCCGCGCAGCGGCACGACCGGCGTGTCGCCCGCGAAGATCTCGCGCGGCAGTTCCCACGCCTCGCGACGCAGCGTGACCGTCTCGGCGCTGCGCGGCAGACCGTAGAAATCGGCGCCGAAGAAGCTCGCAAAGCCTTCCAGCTTGTCGAGCGCGCCGGCGTGGTCGAACGCTTCCGCATACAGTTCGAGCGCGTGCAGCGCCGTGTAGCAGCCTGCGCAGCCGCACGCGGTTTCCTTCGCGCCGCGCGCATGCGGCGCGCTGTCGGTACCGAGGAAGAAGCGCGGGTTGCCCGACGTCGCGGCCTCGACCAGCGCGACGCGATGCGTCTCGCGCTTCAGCACGGGCAGGCAGTAGTAGTGCGGGCGAATCCCGCCGACGAACAGCGCGTTGCGGTTGTACAGCAGGTGATGCGCGGTGATCGTCGCGCCGAGCAGGCCTGGCGCCGCGTCGGCGTCGCGCACGTAGTCGGCCGCGTCCTTCGTCGTGATGTGCTCGAACACGACCTTCAGGCCCGGGAAATCGCGGCGCAGCGGCGCCATCACGCGGTCGATGAAGACCTTCTCGCGGTCGAACAGGTCGATCGACGCATCGGTCACCTCGCCGTGCACGAGCAGCGGCATGCCCGTTTCCTGCATCGCCTCGAGCGTCTTCGCGCATTTCGCGAGATCGGTGACGCCGTGGTCGGAGTTCGTCGTAGCGCCTGCCGGATACAGCTTCACGCCGTGCACGAAGCCGCTTTCGCGCGCGCGGCGGATCTCGTCGGGCGGCGTGTTGTCGGTCAGGTACAGCGTCATCAGCGGTTCGAACGTCATCCCGGCCGGCAGCGCGGCGAGGATGCGCTCGCGATAGGCCTGCGCCTGTGCGGTGGTCGTCACCGGCGGCTTCAGGTTCGGCATGACGATCGCGCGGCCGAACTGGCGCGCGGTGTGCGGCAGCACGGCGGCCAGCATGTCGCCGTCTCGCAGGTGCAGGTGCCAGTCGTCGGGACGGGCGAGCGAAAGCGTCGCCGGGGAGGAAGCGTTCGAGGCAGTCATAGGAGGCGTCGTGAGGTACGGACTGGCCATCAGCGGGGCCGGAACGCGCGTGCGCGGGCCGACTGACGGCAAACCGCAACACGAGGCCTTTGGCCAGCGGAATCCGCTTTTTACCGCTCAGGGCTCGGTGATATGCTAGAAGCCGCATTGTACCGGGGTTCGCCCGGTTCGTTACCCCCGCTTCCGCCTGCCGCCCCAAGTAAAATGTGCCAACTCCTAGGAATGAACTGCGCCGCGCCGACGGACGTCACATTCTCCTTCACAGGTTTCGCGGCCCGGGGCGGGCTCACCGATCACCATGCCGACGGCTGGGGCATCGCGTTCTTCGAAGACAAGGCCTGCCGCCTGTTCATCGATCACCAGGCATCGGCTACCTCGCCGATCGCCGAGATGGTGAAGCGCTACCCGATCAAGTCCAAGAACACGATCGCGCACATCCGCAAGGCGACGCAAGGGCACATCCTGCTCGAGAACAGCCATCCGTTCATGCGCGAGCTGTGGGGCCGGCACTGGATCTTCGCGCATAACGGCGACCTGCAGGACTACGCGCCGAACATGGACGGCAGCGTCTACCACCCGGTCGGCACGACCGACAGCGAACAGGCGTTCTGCGTGCTGATGCAGGGGCTGCGCGAGGCATTTCCCGGCGCGCAGCCGCCGCTGCCCGAACTGTTCGAACGCGTCGGCGAGCTGACGCGCAGCATCACCGACCACGGCGTGTTCAACTTCCTGATGTCGAACGGCCAGGCGCTCTTCGCGCACTGCTCGACGCGGCTGCACTACCTGGTGCGGCGCTGGCCGTTCTCGACCGCGCATCTCGTCGACGAAGACCTGTCGATCGACTTTGCGAAATACACGACGCCCGAGGATCGCGTCGCGGTGATCGCGACGCAGCCGCTCACCGACAACGAGGTCTGGACCGCGTTCGAGCCGGGCGAGCTGATCATGTTCCAGTGCGGCGACGTCGCCGCGCGGATGCAGATCCCGGTGCCCGAACGCGTGCTCGAAAAGCTGCGCAATCCGGCGCTCGACGCGTCGGCCTCGGCGCCGCGCGACGCACGCGAAGCGCTCGCAACCGCCGCCGACGGCGACTCCGACGACGCGATCGACTTCTGAACGCGGCGCACCGGCACCCTTCCCGCTTTCCATTTCCCGTACGGCAAGTACCGTCGCCCGCAACGTTCGTTCGATCGTGCGGGCGATTTCGCGTGCACGCGATGTGGCGATTTTCAGCGCTGGAAAAAATCGCTTGCCGTGCGCCGGTTCCGTTTCACCCGGACCATATTCCCGCACATCGAATCAACACCATACAACATTCGCTTGAATTTATTAATTTCCAGGGGAAAATAGTTAAAACCCTAAAAATAATCCATAAAATCCGAAGCATATATAATCCGGGAACCGCATTCTAACGCACCGCCCCGATGCGAACCGTGCGCCATCGCACCGACCCGACAATCACGCACCCACGCCCGCAAAAATCACTCAAACCCTTACTCACAAAGGCTTTCAGTTCGACTCATCACACAATCAAAAAATACCGAATGAAATCATCATTATCGCCACATTCGTTATTTTTTTGAGAATCAGTCACCCTTCCGATCAGTAGACTCCATCCATCCTCGGTGTAACGAATCACGATTGGCGCAGAAGCGGCCACGGTCGCCGCACGTCCATTCAGGCCATTGCTCCACCGCGGATTGCGATTTCACTGCAGCGCGGTGAATACCACTTCAAAAAAAGAGAGAGGGGCTTGTCGTGAATCACTCATTTCGATCGATATGGAGCGAAACCGCCGGCTGCTGGGTCGCGGTTGCGGAAACGGCACGGGCGCGCGGCAAGCGTTCGGGCGGCGAATCCGGCGCCAGCCGCGGCGCCGCGCACACGGCAGCGCGCCGGTCGCCGCTTCGCGTCGCCGCGCTCGGCGCCGCGCTGGCCGCATTGTCGGCCGGCCCGGCGTATGCATCGACCTGCGGCAGCGGCGCGGCCGTCGCGAACGGCGGCACCTGCGCGCTCGGCGGTTTCAGCCCGACCGTCAACGACAACCTGGCCGGCGCAACCACCGTGTCGGGCGGCGACACGGTCGGCCTGACGGGCGCATGGACCGGCGTCGGCGGCGACCCCGGCTACACACTCACGCCGATCGGCAGTGCGACCATCGTCTCGGGCAACCCGAACCAGCCGCTGCTGTCGCTCGGCGGCAAGACGCAGAGCGTCAGCACGCCCGACTCGATCACCGGCAGCCGTACCTCGATCGCCACCTACGATTCGGCCAGGTTCGCCGCGTCGAGCGCGGGTTCGACCAACGTGCCCGTCTATCACGACGTGAACGGCAACCAGTACGTGAACACGCGGATCGGCACGGTCGAAAGCTCCGGCGGCACGCTCGACGTGTCGATCGGCAATCCGGCGGGCTCGCCCACGGTAGCCGGCAACGCGATCACGATGGCACCGAAGCAGACCGACCTGTTCGTCGCGGACGGCACGGGCTCCGCGAAAAGCGTCGTCAACTGGAATTCGCGCAACCAGATCTGGCTCGGCACCGGCGACTATCTCGCGAGCGGCGGCCCGGTCGGCCATGTCCTGCTCGACGTGCCGGCCTATGCGGGCACCTTCACCGCCTTCGACGGCAGCGCATGGACCGTCACCGATGCCGCGTCGCTCGCCGCGTACAACAACTTTCTCGTGCGGTCGGTCCAGAACGGCGCGCTCGCTTCGCAGGCCGCCTACGACAACGCGCTCGGCCAGGCCGTCACGCTCTCCACGCAATCCTTCGAGTATGCGAACAACGTGTCGCCGGGCGACAAGAATGCGCTGCCGATGAACTATCTGTCGGTGATGCACGGCACGGGCGCGAACGCGACGCTGCACATCGGCAAGGACGGCCAGATCGACTTCCGCGGCACCAATACGATCGACTCGAGCTCGGCCGTCCTCGCGGAACGCGGCGCGCATTTCGTCAACGACGGCCGCCTGTCGGGCGACTTCACGCTCGTGCGCCTGCTGACCGGCGCGAGCGGCGTCAACAACGGCGCGATCTCGTCCGGTTACGTGTCCGGCGACAACTTCAATACGGGCGGCACCTCACTGCCCTACAACTTCAGCCTCAACGCGTACACCGAGGGCAACGGCGTATACGCAAACGGCGCCGGCACGACGTTCGTCAACAATGGCGTGATGAACGTCGGCGCATGGACCTTCAACGGGACGCGCCCCGACCTGCAGAACTACGCGGTGGCCGCGACGGACGGCGCGAGCGCGTCGAACGCCGGCACGATCAACGTCGGCGTCAACGCGACGACGCTCGACAGCCAGGTGATCGGCGGCCTCGTCGCCGGCGGCAGCTTCACGAACGAAGCCGGCGGCACGATCTACGTCGGCCGCGCGGCGCAGTACGATGCCGCGGCGCCGGAGGCCGCGAACGACATCGCGCTGTCCGCGCACGCGTACGGCATCCTGCTCGGCGCATCGGGCACCGCGAGCAACCACGGCACGATCGTGATCGGCTCGCAGACGCAGAACGGCGCCGCGCTGGCGAGCATCGGCTCGTCGTCCGGCGTGCTGACCAACGCGGGCTCGATCGTCGTCAACGGCGCGGCGCCCGGCACGCCGCTCGCGAACGTCGGCATGCTCGCGGCCGATACCGCCGCGACCGTGACCAACACGGGCACCATCACGCTGAATGGCGTGAACGGCATCGGCATCATGGTCGTCGGGACCGGCACGAACGCGACGGCCGCGACGTCGACCGGCACGATCAACGTGGCCGGCGGCCTCGATCCGGCATCGGGCACGCGCAATTACGGCGTCTGGGCCGAGGGGCCGCTCGCGAAGGCCACGCTCGACGGCGCGCTCAACCTGACGGGCACCGGCGCGATCGGCGTGCATGCGCGCTCGGGCGCGACGATCGACGTCGGCGCCAACGCGGTGCCGGCCTTCAGGTCGGGCACGAACCAGATCGGCTTCTACGCGTATGGCGCGGGCTCGAAGATCAACGTCGCCGCGCAGCACCTCGGCGTCGACACCGACGATTCGACGCTGTTTCGCGTCGCGGGCGGCGCGGCCTACACCGGCACGTCGGCGGCCGGCACGCTGACGACCGACGTCAACGGCCAGCGGGCGCGCGGCGTGCTCGCGACCGACGCCGGCACCACGCTGTCGACCGGCAACGCGATCTACAACGTCAACGGCGCGAACGGCATCGCGATCGCGGTCGAAGGCGGCGCGAAAGGCACGATCGATGCGGGCGCGACGATCAACCTGAACGCGGCCGGCGCAATCGCGGGCGTCGTCGACGGCCAGGCGCACGACCTCGCCGGCGCGAACGCCGGCGCGCCGGTTGCGACGACGCTGACCAACGACGCCGCCGTCACGTCGTCGACCGCCGGCGTGACGGGCTTCGTCGCGCAAAACCTCGGCACGCTCGAGAACCGCGACACGGTGCTGCTGACGGGCGCCGGCTCGACGGGCGTCGTGGCCGGCACGCTCGGCACGGTGAACAACGCATCGACGATCCGCGTATCCGACGGCACCGGCGCGCTCGTGCAGGGTGCGTCGGCGACGCTCGCCAACACGGGTTCGATCGAAGCCGACGGCGGCGTCGCGGGTGTGCGCCTGACGGGCGCCGGTGCGTCGGTCGCGCTGTCGGGCGCGGGCACCGTCATCGCGAACGGCAGCGCCGACGGCGTGCTGATCGACTCGACCGTATCGGGCGGCGGGCTCGCGGCCGGCGCGACGTCGATCGCGGTCGGCGGCTCCGGCAGCGGGATCCGCAACCTCGGCGCGAACGCAACGATCGCGTTGTCCGGCACGCAGGTCACGACCACCGGCAACGGCGCCGACGGCCTCGCATCGACGGGCGCGGGCGCGCGCATCGCGACCGATGCGGCAACGGTCGTCCGCACCGCCGGCGCCAACGCGCTCGGGCTGTTCGTATCGGGCGCGGATTCGACGCTCGCGGCCAACGGCACGACCGTCGCGACGACGGGCGACGGCGCGCACGCGCTCGTCGTCGACGGCGGCGCGACGGCCTTGCTGTCGGGCGCGAAAGTCACCGCATCGGGTGCCGCGGCCGACGGCGTCGTCGCGCGCAACGGCGGCCGCATCGGCGATACGGGTTCGTCGATCGCCAACGCGGCCGGCAACGGCGCGACCGCGGACGGCGGCGGCGTGCTCGCGTTGACCGGCACGACGCTCAAGGGTGCGACGGCCGGCGTGCTGACATCCGACACGCTCGCGAACGGCGCGACGAGCTCGGTGCTCGTCGACGGCGGCAGCGTGACGGCCGCCGCCGGGCCGGCATTCGCCGCGCGCGGCGGCACGGCCGACATCGCGGTGCGCAATGGAACGGTCGTGACGGCCGGCAACGGCACGCTGCTGAACCTCGCGAACGGCAGCAACGCGACGTTCAGCGCGTCGGCGGTGAACCTCGCAGGCGACATCGTCTCCGACGCGTCGAGCACCGGCAACGTGTTCCTCGCGAACGGCACGACGCTGACCGGCAGGATCGATCCGGTCTCGCTGACGATCGACGGCAGCAGCACGTGGCGCATGACGGGCAACTCGGTGCTGAGCAGCCTGAACAACGCGGGCCTCGTCGCGTTCTCCGCACCGGCCGGCTCGCCGACGCTCACGGGCAGCTACAAGACGCTGACGACCGGCAGCTACGTCGGCAACGGCGGCACGATCGCGCTCAACACGTATCTCGGCGCCGATGCTTCGCCGACCGACCGGCTGATCGTGAACGGCGGTGCCGCGAGCGGCACGACCGGCCTGAAGATCGCCAATACGGCCGGCACCGGCGCAAGGACGACCGGCGACGGGATTCCCGTGGTCGTCACGGCCAACGGCGGCACGACCACCGCGTCGGCGTTCCATCTCGCGGGCCCGGTACAGGCCGGCGCATACGAATACCGGCTCTATCGCGGCGGGCAAAGCGACGCGAACGGCTGGTACCTGCGTTCGCAGCTCGATCCGACGGACCCCGGCGACCCGACGATCCACCCGTCCGGCGGCGGCAACGGCAATGGCAGCGGCGGCACGCTCGCGTATCGTCCGGGCGTCGCCGGTTATGCACTGACGCCGCTGCTGAACGCCGACTACGGCTTCTCGACGCTCGGCAAGCTGCACGAACGCGTCGGCGACATCTACAACCTCGGCAAGCAGCAACCCGGCAACCGCGACGGCGTGTGGGGGCGCATCGGCGGCCAGAGCCTCGATGCGGACGCGGGCCGCTTCGCGGCGGACGAGCGCACGTTTTTCGCGCAGTTCGGCAAGGACTGGACGCTCGACCAGGCGCCCGGCGGCAGCAGCACGCATGCGGGCGTGACGGCCAGCATCGGCGTGTCGAACGCGAGCTTCAGCGACATGGCGCGCGCCGACTCGCAGAACCTGTCGACGTCGACGGGCTCGGTCGAGATGCACGCGCAGAGCATCGGCGGCTACTGGACGCGCTACCTGCCCGACGGCACGTACTTCGACAGCGTCGGGCAGGTCACGCACTACGGCAACCGCTATCGCGACAGCTACGGCAACGAGGCATCGCAGAACGGCTTCGGCTTCGCGCTGTCGCAGGAGATCGGCAAGCCGTTCGGCATCGGCGGCACGCCGATCGCGATCGAGCCGCAGGCGCAACTGATGTACCAGTACCTGAAGCTCAACGGGTTCAACGACAACGTGTCGGCCGTGTCGGGCACGACGGCGAACGCGCTGCGCGGCCGCGTCGGCGTGCGCATCTTCCGGCCGAACCTCGAAGCGGACTCGGGCAGCGGCGCCGCGACGCCGTACTTCACGGCCGACGTGCTGCACGACTTCCTGTCGCCGGGGCAGACCGTCGTCGGCGGCACACCGTTCGCGACGCATCTCGGCCGCACGTGGTACGAGCTCGGCGTCGGCGTCACCGCGGGCTTCGGCAAGTCGGGCGAGCTGTACGCGAACGCGAAGATCGCGCGCAACCTCGGCGGCGCGTACCGGCGCGGCATCGTCGGCCAGGTCGGCTACCGGTATAGCTGGTAACGGCAGACGAAAAAAAAACCGCCCGGCGCTCGGGCCGGGCGGTTTCGCATTGACGCGCACGAAGTGTGCGAACGCTCAGTGCAGGATCTTCGCGAGGAAGTCCTTCGCGCGTTCCGACTTCGGATTCGAGAAGAAATCGTCCTTGCGGTCATCCTCGACGATCGCGCCCTTGTCCATGAAGATCACGCGATGCGCGACCTTCTTCGCGAAGCCCATCTCGTGCGTGACGACCATCATCGTCATCCCTTCCTGCGCGAGTTCGACCATCACGTCGAGCACTTCGTTGATCATCTCCGGATCGAGCGCGGACGTCGGTTCGTCGAACAGCATCGCGATCGGGTCCATCGACAGCGCGCGCGCGATCGCGACACGCTGCTGCTGGCCGCCCGACAGCTGGCCCGGAAACTTGTGCGCATGCGCCTTCAGGCCGACGCGATCGAGCAGCTTCATGCCCTTCTCGGCCGCTTCGTCCTTGCCGCGGCCGAGCACCTTGATCTGCGCGAGCGTCAGGTTCTCGGTGATCGACAGGTGCGGGAACAGCTCGAAATGCTGGAACACCATCCCGACCTTCGAGCGCAGCTTCGACAGGTTCGTCTTCCTGTCGCCGACCGACTGGCCGTTCACGAGGATCTCGCCCTGCTGGAACGGCTCGAGGCCGTTCACCGTCTTGATCAGCGTCGACTTGCCGGAGCCCGACGGGCCGCACACGACGACCACTTCGCCCTTCTTGACCTCGGTCGTGCAGTCGGTGAGAACCTGAAACTGACCGTACCACTTGGAAACGTT
The DNA here is from genome assembly GCF_009362305.1 of Burkholderia sp. BE17. Lineage (NCBI taxonomy): Bacteria > Pseudomonadati > Pseudomonadota > Betaproteobacteria > Burkholderiales > Burkholderiaceae > Burkholderia > Burkholderia sp. BE17. Next base: position 89,695 of record NZ_WHNU01000021.1, on the reverse strand, counting down.
CTTGATGGAAATCATCGTGTGACCTTTTTCTGGAGACTCTTGACGAGAACAGACGCCAACGAGCAAATCACGAAATAGCATGCGCCGGCGAACAGGACCATCTCGACGGTCGTGCCGTCGCGATCGCCGACGTTGGCGGCCGTGCGGAAGAAGTCCGCGAGACTGATCACGTACACGAGCGACGTATCCTGGAACAGGACGATCGCCTGCGTGAGCAGCAGCGGCACCATCGCGCGGAACGCCTGCGGCAGGATCACGAGGCGCATTGCGTGCGAGTAGTTCATGCCGAGCGCGAACGCGGCGTTCACCTGCCCGCGCGGCACCGACTGGATGCCGGCGCGGATGATCTCGGAATAATACGCGGCTTCGAACAGCGAGAACGCGACCATCGCCGACGCGAGGCGGATGTCGATCGTCGGCGACAACCCGAGCACGCCCTGCAGCAGCTGCGGCACGATCAGGAAGAACCACAGCAGCACCATCACGAGCGGGATCGAGCGGAACACCGTCACGTAGCCCTGCGCGAACCACGCGAGCGGCTTGACGCCCGACAGCCGCATCAGCGCCAGCAGCGTGCCCCACACGATCCCGATGACGATCGCGATCAGCGTGATCTGCAGCGTGACGATCGCACCCGTCCACAGCGTCGGCAGCGCGCCGGGAATACTACTCCAGTCGAACTGATGCATCACTTGCCTCCGATATAGCCGGGCAGCCGCGTACGGCCTTCGATCCAGCGCATGAGCGACATCACGACGAGGTTGATCAGCACGTACGCGAGCGTGACCGCGATGAACGACTCATAGGTCTGCGCCGTGTAGTCGACGAGCTGGCGCGCCTGCGCGGACAGGTCGAGCAGGCCGATCGTCGACGCGACGGCGGAGTTCTTGAAGATGTTCAGGAATTCCGACGTGAGCGGCGGCACGATGATCCGGTACGCAACGGGCAGCAGCACGTAGCGGTACGTCTGCCATTGCGTGAGGCCCATCGCGAGGCCGGCGGCGCGCTGGCCCTTCGGCAGCGCGTTGATCCCCGAGCGCACCTGTTCGCACACGCGCGCGCCCGTGAACAGGCCGAGACAGACGATCGACGCGGTAAAGAACTGCGTGCCGGGCGGCAACTGCTTGATCCAGGTGCCGATCGATGCGGGCAGCAGCTCGGGTATCACGAGATACCAGATGAAGAACTGCACGATCAACGGAATGTTCCGGAAGATCGACACGTAGAAGGTGCCGAGCGCGGACAGCCATTTGTTCGGCACCGTGCGCAGCACGCCGAACAGCGAACCGACGATCAGCGCGATGACCCAGGCGGAGAGCGACACTTCGATCGTCACCCGGAAGCCGGACATCAGCCATCCGAAATAAGTCGTCGGCTCGCCGGTCGAGACGGGGCTCAGGAAGATGCCCCAGTTCCAGTGGTAAGACATGGGCAAGACTCCAGCAAAAAGAGACGGAAGAAGCGTGGCCTCTTCCGTCTCATTAGCGTCATTTCTGCATCAACGGCCGTGCGGTCAGTCGAGTGCCTTGTCGTTCGGGTTCGCGTACAGCTTCTTCATCGAATCGGACAGCGGGAAGTTCAGGTTCAGCCCCTTCGGCGGAATCGGGTTCTCGAACCACTTCGCGTAGATCTTCGCGGCCTCGCCCGACTTCTCGACTTGCGAGATCGCGTCGTCGACGACCTTCTTGAAGTCCGCGTCGCCCTTGCGCATCATGCAGCCGTACGCTTCTTCCGATTGCGGCGTGCCGACGATCACCCACTCGCCCGGCTGCTTCGCCTTCGCGCGCTCGCCCGCGAGCAGCGCGTCATCCATCATGAACGCGACCGCGCGGCCCGATTCCAGCGTGTTGAACGAATCGCCGTGATCCTTCGCGCTGATGATGTTCATGCCGAGCTGCTTGTCGTTGTTCATCTTGCGCAGCAGGCGCTCCGACGTCGTGCCGGCGGTGGTCACGACCGTCTTGCCCTTCAGGTCCGCGAAATCCTTGACGCCCGAATCCTTCTTCGTCATCAGGCGCGTGCCGATCACGAAGATCGTGTCGGAGAACGCAGCTTGCTGCTGACGCTCGGTGTTGTTGGTCGTCGAGCCGCACTCGATGTCGACCGTGCCGTTCTGCACCAGCGGAATGCGGTTCTGCGACGTGACCGGGATGTTCTTCACCTGCAGGTTCGGCAGGCTCAGCTTCTTCTTCACCGCGTCGACCACCTTCAGCTGGAATTCGCGGGAATAGCCGACTACCTGCTGGTTCTGGTCGTAGTAGGAGAACGGGATCGACGATTCGCGGTGGCCCAGCGAGATCACGCCCGTGTCCTTGATCTTCTTCAGCGTGCCCGTCTCCTGAGCATGCGCGCCGCTTGCGAACGCGCAGAGCGCCGCGAACGTCAGGACTGCCTTGTGGTATTTCATTTTGGTCATCTCCTTGGCTAAAACCCGCGCCAGTGTATCAAAGTAATATTTTTGAAAGTACTGGTTGTTTACCGAACTACGAATCGCGCCGTCCGGCGCCTTCCTCCCGGCTCCGGGCACCCTTTGCACGCCCCAATGCACGCGCGGGCGGCACCGGATTCGGCACCGCCCGCGAGGGTTCATGTACGCAACCGGATGGATTGCGTCATGGCTTGATCATAGTCGACGATCAGGGGTACAGGCCGCGCATTTCGCGCGCCATCAGGATGCGCTTGCACGCGACGATGAACGCCGCGGTACGCACCGTCACCTTGTGCTCTTCCGCGACCGCCCACACGCCGGCGAACGCTTCGCGCATCACGCGCTCGAGGCGGTGGTTGATCTCGTCTTCCGTCCAGAAGAAGCTCGAGAAATCCTGCACCCACTCGAAGTACGACACGGTCACGCCGCCCGCGTTCGCGATCACGTCGGGGATCACGAGCACGCCGTTCGCGCTCAGGATGTCGTCCGCCGCCGTCGTCGTCGGGCCGTTCGCGCCTTCGACGATGATCTTCGTGCGGATCTTCGCTGCGTTCTTCTCGGTGATCTGGTTTTCCAGCGCCGCCGGGATCAGGATGTCGGTCTCGACCGTCCAGAACTCGTCGTTCGGCATCGGCTCCGCGCCTTCGAAGCCCGCGACGCCGCCCGTGCGTGCGACGTGGTCGAGCAGCTTGTTCGAATCGAGGCCGGCCGGCCGGTAGATCGTGCCGGTGTGATCCTGCACCGCGATCACCTTCGCGCCCGCTTCCTGGAACAGCTTCGCCGCGATGCCGCCGACGTTGCCGAAACCCTGCACCGCGATGCGCGCGCCTTCGATCTCGAGGCCCTTCTTCTTCGCCGCTTCGCAACCGACGACGAACACGCCGCGGCCCGTCGCTTCCTTGCGGCCGAGCGAACCGCCGAGCGCGATCGGCTTGCCGGTCACGACGCCGGTCGACGTCTGGCCCTGGTTCATCGAGAACGTGTCCATCATCCACGCCATCACCTGTTCGTTGGTGTTGACGTCCGGCGCCGGAATGTCGGTGTTCGGGCCGATGATGATGCCGATTTCGCTGGTGTAGCGGCGCGTCACGCGCTCGAGCTCACCGCGCGACAGCTTGCGCGGGTCGACGCGGATGCCGCCCTTCGCGCCGCCGTACGGCACGTTCACGGCCGCATTCTTCACCGACATCCATGCGGACAACGCCATCACTTCCGACAGCGTCACGTCCTGGTGGTAGCGCACCCCGCCCTTGCCCGGGCCGCGCGACACGTTGTGCTGCACGCGATAGCCTTCGAAGTGCGCGACGGTACCGTTGTCGAGCTCGATGGGCACATCGACGATCAGGATGCGCTTCGGGCGCTTCAGCGTTTCGAGCCAGCGCGACAGCGAGCCGAGGTACGGCGCGACGCGATCGACTTGCTGAAGATAGTTGCCCCACGGGCCGAGATCGTCGGCGTGCAGGTAGGACGGGATGGACTGCAATTGCGAAGACATGGATGCTCCAACGGTCAACAGGTGCGCACATTGTCGAAAAACCCGTTTTTTTTATCCAATGCCGTTTGCTTATTCGATTATGCGTTTCTTGCATGATCGCGATTTTTCGCAAATCCGCGGTCGATTTGCGCAAGAACGCACGCGATCGGCCGTGCATCGCGTCCGCGAAAAATCGTGTTGCCCGCGCGCCGGCCGGCCGCCGGACAGCTGTCCGACAGGCGCGGCAAGCTTGCCGTCAGCCGGCCACGGTCGATCGTGCGCAGTCAGCCGTCCGTATCGCGCAGTTCGTCGCGCACGACCTCCCACAGCGCGCGCACGAGCTTCTGCCGCGGATCGTCGCCCTGCAGCGCGAGCTTGTCGCAATACAGCCGGATCTCCATCGTCAGCGTGAACGGATGCGCGCCGCCGCGCACCGAACGGTCGAGCCGGATCAGCCGGCCGCTTGCGACCGCGTCCTCGACCGCGCTGTGCGGCAGGAACGCAACGCCGTGCCCCGCGAGCGCCATCGCCTTCAGCCCTTCGGCCATGTCGGTCTCGTAGACGCGATCGAGGAACAGCCGCGTCGGCGCGTTCGCGATGATGACTTCCGTCATCCGGCCGAGATACGCGTTCGGCGTATACGACAGGTACGGCACGCGCGCGTCGGCCGTGCCGGGCAGCGTATAGCGCGGCCGGCCCGCGCGGCCGGGGGCCGAGAACGGGCTGATCGGCTCGCTGCCGAGGATCAGCATGTCGTAGCGCGCCGGATCGAGCGCGACCGGATGGCTCGGGTGGTGGTAGCCCATCACGAGATCGCAGCCGCCCTCGACCAGCGACAGCACGGCGTCGTGCACATTCAGCGCGCGCAGCCGCGTGTGGACCTGGCCCATCTTCGCCTCGATCCGCTGCAGCCAGCGCGGAAAATAGGTGAGCGACAGCGTGTGCGGCACCGCGAACTCGATCGTCGGCACCGGCGCGCCGACGTGGCCGCGCAGGAGCGTGCGCGCCTCATGCGCCTGCGACAGCATCGTCAGCGCCTGCTCGTAGAAGATCTGCCCGGCCTGCGTGAGCCGCGTCGGATAGACCGAACGATCGATCAGTTCGGTCGCGAGCCACGCTTCGAGCGCCTGGATGCGCCGCGAAAACGCGGGCTGCGATACGTGTCGCAGTTCGGCGGACCGGCTAAAGCTGCGCGTTTCCGCGAGCGAAACGAAGTCTTCGAGCCATTTCAGTTCCATGCAGGCGGGCGCGGCGGGCGGCGGTCGGGAGGAAGCCTGCATTCTACCGGCGGGCGGGCCCGGCCGGCGGCGGCGCGCTCGGCCCGGCGGCCCGCTGCACACCCGCGCCGGCGCGGCGTCGGCACGCGGCGGCGCCCGCCGGCCGCACGCGGCCGGGATCGTCGCGCGCCGATGGTAAAATGTCGAATTCTCCCTCCCCTCGCTCGACCCGGCCCCAAGGCCCGCCCGATCATGTCCGACACTCGTCCCGATACGCTTTTCGCCCTCACCGCGCTCTCGCCCATCGACGGCCGCTACGCCAGCAAGACCGAAGCGCTGCGCGACTGGCTCTCCGAAGCCGCCTTCATGCGCCACCGCGTCACCGTCGAGGTGCACTGGCTGATCGCGCTGTCGCGCGCCGGCTTCACGGAAGTCCCGCGCTTCTCCGATGCATCCGAGCAGTTCCTGCTGCAGCTCGCCGAGCGCTTCACCGCGCACGACGCCGCGCGCATCAAGGAAATCGAGCGCGTGACGAACCACGACGTGAAGGCCGTCGAATACTGGCTGAAGGAATCGGTGAAGGGCCAGGCCGAACTCGAGAAGGCCAGCGAATTCATCCACTTCGCGTGCACGTCCGAGGACATCAACAACACGTCGCACGGGATGATGCTCGCCGGCGCGCGCGAACACGTGATCCTGCCGGCGCTGCGCACGGTCTATCAGCGCCTCGTCGCGCTCGCACACGCGCATGCGGAACAGCCGATGCTGTCGCGCACGCACGGCCAGCCGGCCAGCCCGACGACGCTCGGCAAGGAGCTCGCGAACGTCGCCGCGCGTCTCGCGCGTGCGATCGCACGCATCGAGAAGGTCGAGATCCTCGGCAAGATGAACGGCGCGGTCGGCAACTTCAACGCGCACCTGTCCGCGTATCCGGAATTCGACTGGGAAGCGTTCTCGCGTGACGTGATCGAAAACCGCTTGAAGCTCACGTTCAACCCGTACACGATCCAGATCGAGCCGCACGACTACATGGCCGAGCTGTTCGACGCGGTCGCACGCGCGAACACGATCCTGCTCGACCTCGACCGCGACGTGTGGGGCTACATCTCGGTCGGCTACTTCAAGCAGAAGACGAAGGCCGGCGAGATCGGCTCGTCGACGATGCCGCACAAGGTCAACCCGATCGACTTCGAAAACTCGGAAGGCAACCTCGGCCTCGCGAACGCGACGCTGCGCCACCTCGCCGACAAGCTGCCGGTGTCGCGCTGGCAGCGCGACCTGACCGACTCGACGGTGCTGCGCAACATGGGCGTCGCGCTCGGCTACTCGCTGCTCGCGTACGACTCGCTGATCCGCGGCCTCGACAAGCTCGAGGTGAACCCGCAGCGCCTGAACGAAGATCTCGACAACTGCTGGGAAGTGCTCGCCGAGCCGGTGCAGACGGTGATGCGCCGCTACGGCATCGAGAACCCGTACGAGCAGCTGAAGGAACTGACGCGCGGCAAGGGCATCACGCGCGAAGCGCTGCAGCAGTTCGTCGGCACGCTCGCGATCCCGCAGGACGCGAAGGACCGCCTGCTCGCGATGACGCCCGCGTCGTACATCGGCAAGGCCGTCGAACTCGCGAAGCGGATCGCGTAAGCGCCGCCGTCGCCGGACGAACAAAAGCCCGATGCGAGCGATCGCATCGGGCTTTTTCCTTTTCAGACGCTCAGAACGAAATCATCCGGCCCGGGTTGAGCGCGCTCATCACGCTCATCGCCGCTTTCGCAGCCGGGATCGCGATCGGCGACAACTGCCGGCCGAGCGGAATCTCGCGATGGTCGATGCCGGTCAGCATCGAGAAATCGTCGTTGCGGCCGACGAAATCGTCGCAGATCGCCTTGCCGATCCGCACCGTCTGCGCGACGCCGTGGCCGCTCCAGCCCTGCACCATGTACATCGGCACGCGGCCGTCGGTCTTGCGGCTGTCGGTGGCGCCGTTCAGCGTGAAGTCGCTGACGCCGCTCCAGCAGTAGTCGAGCGCAAAGCTGCCGCCGGCCTGCGGAAACACCGTGTTCAGCCGCGTCAGCAGATACGCGTTGACGTCGGGCTGCGCCCAGCAGCTGCCGGTGCCCTGCCCGCCGAACAGCAACCGGTTGCCGCGCACCGGCCGGTAATAGTCGATCTGGAACTGCGTGTCGTACACGGGCATGCCGGCCGGCATCAGCGTCGCGACATCGACGTCGAGCGGCGCCGTCACGCTCACGTACGTGAAGAACGGCACCGTTGTGGCCGCGCCGTCGTCGAGCAGCCGGAACGTCGTGTTGTGCAGCGCGAGCACGACGCCGCGGCGCGCGGTGATCGTGCCGCCCGGCGTCGTCGCGACGACGCCTGCGGGCGTCTCGTCGAGCTCGAGCACCTCGGTGCCCTCGAACAACGCACCGCCGTTCAGCCGGAAGCCGTGCACCAGGCCGCGCACGAGCGCGAGCGGATGGATCTGGCCGCCGATCGCGTCGATCGCCGCGCCGTGGTACAGCCCCGAACGCACGTATTCGTCGTGCAGCTGATGGCGGCCGACGAGCGTCACGCCCGCGTCGCCGAGATGGCGGCGCGCATCCGCGCCGTCGAGCAGCGCGCTCATGTGGCCGGGGTGGACCGCCGCCGTGATGTGGCCGCGCTTGCGGTCGAGTTCGAGCGCGTAACGCGCGCCGATCGCATCGATCAGGTCCATCGATTCGGTCGACGCAAAGCGCCACAGCCGCTTCGCATCGTCGTGCGACAGGTAATCGATCATGTCGGCCGCTTCCCAGCGCGCGAGGCCGGGCGTCAATTGCCCGCCGTTGCGGCCCGATGCGGCCGAGCCGACGTGATGCTTGTCGACGAGGATCGTGTCGACGCCCGCTTCCGCGAGATGCAGCGCCGCCGACGCGCCGAGCAGGCCCGCGCCGATCACGAGCACGTCGCACACGGCGTCGTGCGCGAGCGGCGCGCCGTTCGCGTGGCGCGACAGCGACGCCTCGTACCAGTTGGCCGGGCGCTCGCCGTCGTAGCGGGCCGGGTCGCACCAGTTCCAGTTGTCTTTTTCGATGTTCAGTTGCGTTTGCTCGAAACGCGATTCGCCCTGGATCAGGGGTTTGTGATTGGAAGTCATGATTGCACTTGCATGGTAGGGCCGCCTGTCGAAGCCTTCTGGCTTTGCGTGTGGGGCAGCCGGTTCCACATGGGTGTCAACGAGAAAAGAGGCGCAATGGCCCGTGTTGACGGCGGACACGCTCGTGCCGCCTGGATCCCGGACTGTGCGAAAGCACGTATTGAAAGGTGCCGGGACACCCAATTTCTACATCGCAGAAATAATTCTGCAGTGTAGAATACGCTTTCGTCAAGTTTACGGCCGGATCCGCTCCGGCCGCCAGCCCGCATCGATGAAAGACAAACCCGCCCAGGGCCCGCGCGGCCTCGACAAGGACGCGATCGTCGCGGCCGCGCTCGCGCTGCTCGAAGACGTCGGCGAAGCCGCATTCAGCGTACGCAAGCTCGCGCAGTCGGTCGGCTGCGACCCGATGAGCGTGCTGTATCACTTCAAGTCGAAGGACGGCCTGAGCCGCGCGATCGCGAACGCGCTGTCGCGCTCGCTCGTGCCGGTCGACGACGCGCTGCCGTGGCGCGAGCGGCTGCGCGATCTCGCGCGCCAGTACCGCGCGCTCGCGCTGCGCCACCCGGCCGCGTTCGCGCTGCTGCAGCGCCACATGAGCACGGGGCCGGCCGATCTCGCGCACATCGAGGCCGTGCACCGCGCGCTCGCCGACGCCGGCATCCCGCGCGCGGCGCTGCCGTCGGTGTGCGTCGGCTGGTATGCGAGCGTGATCGGGCTTGCCGCCGCCGAGGCCGGCGGCCTCACGCGGCCCGCGAACGACGTGGAGCTGGAGGAAATGAACGCGCTGTCGGACACCGAGTATCCGCTCGTCAGGTCGGCCGCCCCACTCTACGCGCAGCTCGATCCGGAGATCGTGCATGACACGATGCTCGACGTGCTGCTCGACGGCATCGCGAAACGCGCGCACGCAGCCTGACCGGCTGGCGCGCCGCCAATGAAAAAGGCGCCCCGAAGGGCGCCTTTTTCATCATGATTGCCGCGAACCGCGCTCAGTTCTGCTGCGCGAGGCCGATCTTCACCATCACCTGATCGACGATCTGTTCGGGCGTCAGCTCGATGCTGACCACGATCGCTTCGTCCGGGCCCGGCTCCTCGAGCGTGTCGAGCTGACTCTTCAGCAGCGACGGATCGAAGAAATGGCCGGTGCGGGTCTTCAGGCGCTCGCGCAATACGTCGAACGAGCCCTGCAGGTACACGAACCGCACGTCGGTGTCGGTGCCGCGCAGCACGTCGCGGTACGCACGCTTCAGCGACGAGCACGTGAACACGGCCGTCTCGCCCGCGCGCTGCTTTTCCTCGATGGACTCGCGGATCGAGCGCAGCCACGGCCAGCGGTCGTCGTCGGTCAGCGGAATGCCGTGGTGCATCTTTTCCTTGTTCGCCGCGCTGTGAAACGCGTCGCCGTCGGTATAGCTGCACGACAGGCGTTCCGCCAGCATTTCGCCGATTCGCGACTTGCCCGCGCCCGACACGCCCATTGCGATCAGAATCATTGCCTACCCCTTGTTACAAAACCATGCTCAGCAGCAGCGTGAAGCTCAGGCCGAGCACCGAGATGATCGTTTCGAGCAGCGTCCACGTCTTGAACGTCTGGCCGACCGTCATCCCGAAATATTCCTTGATCAGCCAGAAGCCGCCGTCGTTCACGTGCGAGAAGATCAGCGAGCCCGAGCCCGTCGCGAGCACCAGCAGTTCCGGACGGACCGCCGCGCCCGATGCCGCCGCGATCGGCGCGACGATGCCGCAGGCAGTCGTCATTGCGACCGTCGCCGAGCCCGTGGCCAGACGAATCAGCGCTGCGACGAACCAGCCGAGCAGCAGCGGCGACAGGTGCGCCTGCGTGGCCGTTGCGACGATCTGCTGCGAGATCCCGCTGTCACGCAGGATACCGCCAAAGCCGCCGCCCGCGCCGACGATCAGCGTGATCCCGGCGATCGGTGCCAGGCACTCGCCGCAGAACTTCTGGATCTGGTCGCGGTTGAAGCCCTGCAGCTTGCCGAACGTGAAGAAGCTCACGAGCACGGCGATCAGCAGCGCGACGTCCGAGTTGCCGGCGAAGCGCAGCAGGTTGTTCGGCAGCGTCTTCGGCGCGAACAGCAGGTCGGCCCAGCTGCCGACCAGCATCAGGATCACCGGCAGCAGGATCGTGAACAGCGTGATGCCGAAGCCCGGCAGTTCGCGCTTCTTGCCTTCGGTGTGCGTGTCGACGAATTGCGCGGCGAGCGGGTTGTTCTCCGGCAGCTTCACGAACTTCGAGATCGTCAGCGCGAACAGCGGGCCCGCGACGATCGCGGTCGGCACGCCGACGATCAGGCCGAATGCGATCGTCTTGCCGATATCGGCGCCGTACTGCTGGACCGCGAGCAGCGCGGCCGGGTGCGGCGGGATCAGCCCGTGCACGACCGACAGGCCGGCCACCATCGGCAGGCCGACGACGAGCAGCGACTTGCCGGTGCGCTTCGCGACGTTGAACGCGATCGGGATCAGCAGCACGAAGCCGACTTCGAAGAACACCGGCAGGCCGACGATGATCGCGACGAACATCATCGCCCAGTGGATGTTCTTTTCACCGAACCAGTCGATCAGCGTGGTCGCGATCCGTTCGGCGCCGCCCGATTCGGCCATCATCTTGCCGAGCATCGTGCCGAGGCCGACGACGATCGCGATGTGGCCGAGCGTATTGCCGTTGCCCGTCTCGAACGACTTGACGATCTTGTCCATCGGCATCCCGACCACCAGGCCGAGGCCGAGCGACACGATGATGAGCACCAGGAACGGATAGATCTTGAACCGCGCGATCATCACGATCAACGCCACGATCGCGATCACGGTATAGATGAGCAGCATGCTGCCTTGGACAGCCCCCATGTGGACTCCTCCTTGGGATTATTCGAACCGGGCGGATCGTTGCGAGTATGCCCGGCTGTGCAGGTCTCCGAAACAGCGGGGAGACCCCCACCGTCAGGACGCTGAATTTTACTTATCTTTACGGTCCGCGGATAGAACCGGTTCCATCAGCAAAAACCCTCGGCAAAACAAGCACTAAGCGCTTGCCTTCCGAGGGTCAAATCATCATTCCGTACGAGTTTTAGCGGGAAAGCTGGCTCGCGGCTTGCGCGAGGCGCGTGACTTCGGCCCAGTCCTGCGCGGCGAGCGCGGCCTTCGGCGTGAGCCACGAGCCGCCGACGCACACGACGTTCGGCAGCTTCAGGAAATTCGGCGCGGTGTCGACCGTGATGCCGCCCGTCGGGCAGAACTTCAGCGCCGGGAACGGGCCGTGGAACGCCTGCAGCATCGGCACGCCGCCCGCCTGCTGCGCGGGGAAGAACTTCACGATCTCGTAGCCGAATTCGAGCGCCTGGATGATGTCGCTCGGCGTCATCACGCCCGGCAGCAGCGGCAGACCCGCGTCGAGCGACGCGAGGTGCAGGTCCTTCGTCAGGCCCGGCGATACGCCAAACTTCGCGCCGGCCTTCTTCGCCTGTGCGCAGTGCTCGGGCTTCGTGATCGTGCCGACGCCGACGACGATGTCGTCCGCGAGCTGGCTCGCGCGCTGGATCGCCTCCAGGCCGGCCGGCGTGCGCAGCGTGATCTCGAGCACCTTCACGCCGCCCGCGTGCAACGCGCGCGACACGTGCTCGCCCTGCTCGACCGAGTCGAATGCGAGCACCGGAATGACCGGGCCCAGCTTCACGATTTCAGCAATCGTCTTCATCAAATTCGCTCCTTGAAATTCATGCGTCGACGCGGACGGCCGTTTCGCCGACCAGCGTCCCGAAAACCGATGCGCCCTGCTCGGCCGGCGCCGCGGCCGCGCGGAACACGCCGAACAGTTCGCGCCCGAAACCGACCTCGTTCTCGGCCTGGTGCAGCGGCTGCGCGACCGGGCGCGACTGCCACTCGGCGTCGTCGACCTCGATGTCGAGCACGCCGGCTTCCGCGTCGATCACGAGCGTGTCGCCCGTCTTCACCTTGCCGAGCGGGCCGGCCAGCAGCGCTTCCGGCGACACGTGGATCACCGCCGGCACCTTGCCCGACGCGCCCGACATACGGCCGTCGGTGACGAGCGCGACGTGGAAGCCCTGATCCTGCAGCACGCCGAGCAGCGGCGTCAAACGGTGCAGCTCGGGCATCCCGTTCGCGCGCGCGCCCTGGAAGCGCACGACCGCGACGAAATCGCGCTTCAGCTCGCCGCGATCGAACGCTTCCTGCACGGCTTCCTGCGAATCGAACACGATCGCGGGCGCCGTCACCTTGCGGTGCTCGGGCGCGACCGCCGAAATCTTGATCACGCCGCGGCCGAGCCGGCCCTGCATCAGGCGCAGGCCGCCGTCCGGCTGGAACGGGTCGCCGATGCCGCGCAGCACCTTCGTGTCGTGGCTCTCGGCCGCGCCGTCGACCCACGCGAGCTTGCCGTCGATCAGCTTCGGCTCCTTCGTGTAGTGCGACAGCCCGCGGCCGGCGACCGTCGTCACATCCTCGTGCAGCAGCCCGCCTTCGAGCAGGTTGCGCACCAGGAACGCAACGCCGCCCGCCGCGTGGAAATGGTTCACGTCGGCCTTGCCGTTCGGGTAGATCTTCGCGAGCAGCGGCACGACGGCCGACAGCTCGTCGAAATCGTCCCAGTCGATCAGGATGCCGGCCGCGCGCGCGATCGCGACGAGGTGCAGCGTATGGTTGGTCGAGCCGCCCGTCGCGAGCAGCGCGACGATCCCGTTGACGATCGCCTTCTCGTCGATCACATGGCCGATCGGCGTGTAGTGGCCGCGCTCGACGGTCAGGTCGAGCACGCGGCGCGCGGCCTCGGCCGTCAGCGCGGTGCGCAGCGGCGTGTGCGGATGGACGAACGCCGAACCCGGCAGGTGCAGACCCATCAGCTCCATCAGCATCTGGTTGCTGTTCGCGGTGCCGTAGAACGTGCAGGTGCCGTGGCCGTGATACGCGGCCGATTCGGCTTCGAGCAGCGCGTCGCGGCCCACCTGGCCGGTCGCGAACTGCTGGCGGATCTTCGCCTTGTCGTCGTTCGACAGGCCGCTCGTCATCGGGCCGGCCGGCACGAAGATGGTCGGCAGGTGGCCGAACTGCAGCGCGCCGATCAAGAGGCCCGGCACGATCTTGTCGCAGATGCCGAGGCAGAGCGCCGCGTCGAACATGTTGTGCGTGAGCGCGATCGCCGTGCCCATCGCGATCGCCTCGCGCGAGAACAGCGACAGCTCCATCCCCGGGTTGCCCTGCGTGACGCCGTCGCACATCGCCGGCACGCCGCCCGCGAACTGCGCGACCCCGCCGTTCTCGCGCGCGGCGGCCTTGATGATGTCGGGGAAATCCTTGTACGGCGCGTGCGCGGACAGCATCTCGTTGTACGAGGACACGATGCCGATGTTCGGCTCACGGATCGTCTTGATCGCGAACTTGTCGCTGCCCTCGAGGCCCGCGAAGCCGTGCGCGAGGTTCGCGCAGGACAGCGCGCCGCGCGCCGGGAACTTGCCCTGCGCGCCGTCGATGCGGTGCAGATAGGCGGAACGGGTCGATTGGCTGCGGGCGATCACGCGTTCGGTGACCTTCGCCAGAGTGGGGTGCAGCGACGTCATGCTGGGCGCTCCTGTATGCCGGCCGACACCGGCGGTTGGAATCGTGGGGACGGTCGAATGCATCGACTGAACGAAGCCAGTCTAGTAGAAAAACTACAAGCATGCAATGCGGATCGATTCACGCGCAACCCTCATTCCCGCCACCAGCAAGGCCATGACTAGTGAAAACCCTAATTACCCTCACCGCCATCACGCCAAAGGCATTGCAATAACGCTAGTATTTTCATGTAGATTTTCTACAATTCGATTGCGATACACTCGCTCATCCGAACCCGATTTCCATCTGCCGTCCCATGCTGCCTCGCATTGAAGCGATCCGCGCCGAGTTGCGCCCGTCCGAGCGCAAGCTCGCCGACTACATCCTCGCCGCGCCGCGCGAGGTGCTCGACCTCGCGATGACCGAGCTGTCGACGCGCGCGGGCGTCAGCCAGCCGACGATCGCGCGCTTCTGCCAGGCGCTCGGCTGCAGCGGCTTCCGCGAATTCAAGATCCGGCTCGCACAGAGCGTCGCGCCGGGCGTGTCGTCGGTGTATCGCGACGTCGAGCCCGACGAACCGGCACCCGGCATCATCGGCAAGGTGTTCGACCGCACGATCGGCGCGCTGATCGAGGTGCGCAACAGCCTGTCCGCGGGCAGCGTCGCCGATGCGATCGCGCTGCTGTCGAACGCGTCGCGCATCGAGTTCTACGGCGCCGGCGGCTCGGGCATCGCCGCGCAGGACATCCAGCACAAGTTCTTCCGGCTCGGCGTGCCGAGCGTCGCGTATTCGGATCCGCACACGTTCTCGATGTCGTCGGCGCTGCTCGGGCCGCACGACGTCGTCGTCGCGATCTCGAACACCGGGCGCACGCGCGACATCGTCGACGCCGCGCGCTCCGCGCTCGCATGCGGCGCGAAAGTCGTCGCGATCACGCAGAGCCATTCGCCGCTCGCGAAGCTCGCGACGGTGAGCCTCGCGTCGAACGTCGCCGAGGAGACGGACGTGTTCTCGCCGATGACGTCGCGGATGTCGCATCTCGCGATCGGCGACATCCTCGCGGTCGGCGTCGCGCTGTCGCGCGGCCCCGCGCTGATGGAACGGGTCGGCCGCGCGAAGGAAGCGATCACGCGCCGGCGGATCGACGACGCGAAAGATTGAAAAGCGCCGCGCAAAACCGCGCGTAAACGAACAACGGCGCCCCGCAGGGCGCCGTTGCGCATGGATCGATGCCGGCAGCCTCGCCGGCCGCACCGCTCAGAACGGCTTGATCACGACCAGCGCGACCGCCGCGAGCATGCCGAGCACCGGCAGCTCGTTGAACACGCGATACCACTTGTCGGTGCGGCGGTTCTCGCCGCGCTCGAACACCCGCAGCAGGTGCCCGCAATACGCGTGATAGACGATGAGCAGCAGCACGACCGTCACCTTCGCATGGATCCAGCCCTGCCTCTGGCCGATGCCGATCGCGAGCCAGAGCCACAGCCCGCAGGCCAGCGCCGGCACGGCGATCATCGTCATGAAGCGGAACAGCTTGCGCGCCATCAGCAGCAGGCGTCGCACGGCGGCCGGATCGGTTTCCATGGCCAGGTTCACGTAGATGCGCGGCAGGTAGAACAGCCCCGCGAACCACGCGGCGATCAGAACGATATGGAACGTCTTGACCCAGAGCATTGCCATCGGTTGTGCGCCTCGCTTTACTGGCGGCCTTCGCCGTGTCCGAGCACGACGTACTTCAGCGACGTCAGCCCTTCCAGGCCCACGGGGCCGCGTGCGTGCAGCTTGTCGTTCGAGATGCCGATTTCCGCGCCGAGGCCGAATTCGAAGCCGTCCGCGAAGCGCGTCGACGCGTTGACCATCACGCTCGCCGAATCGACCTCGCGCAGGAAACGCATCGCGCGGTCGTGATCCTCGGTGACGATCGCATCCGTGTGATGCGAGCCGTATTGGTTGATGTGCTCGATCGCGGCGTCGAGGCCGTCGACGACCTTGATCGCGAGCACCGGCGCGAGATATTCGGTGTGCCAGTCTTCCTCGGTCGCATCGACGAGCGGACCGACGCCCGCCTCGGCGAGCACCGCGCGCGCGGCCGCATCGACGCGCAACTCGACCTGCTTGTCGCGATACAGCTTGCCGAGCGGCGGCAGCAGCTTCGCCGCGATGCCGCTCGCGACGAGCAAGGTCTCCATCGTGTTGCAGGTGCCGTAGCGGTGCGTCTTCGCGTTGTCGCAGACGGTCAGCGCCTTGTCGAGATCGGCGCGATCGTCGACATACACGTGGCAGATGCCGTCGAGGTGCTTGATCATCGGCACGCGTGCCTCGTTGATCAGGCGTTCGATCAGGCTCTTGCCGCCGCGCGGCACGATCACGTCGACGTATTCGGTCATCGTGATCAGCTTGCCGACCGCCGCGCGATCGGCGGTCGCGACGACCTGCACCGCGTCCTGCGGCAAGCCGGCCGCCTCGAGACCTTCGCCGATCAGCTTCGCGAGCGCCGTGTTCGATTCGAGCGCTTCGGAGCCGCCGCGCAGGATCGTCGCGTTGCCCGACTTCAGGCACAGCGCGGCCGCGTCGATCGTCACGTTCGGGCGCGACTCGTAGATGATGCCGATCACGCCGAGCGGCACGCGCATCTGACCAACCTGGATCCCGCTCGGGCGGTACTTGAGGTTGCCGATCTCGCCGATCGGATCGGCCAGCGACGCAACCTGGCGCAGGCCTTCGACCATCGTCGTCAGCGCCTTGTCGGATAGCGTCAGGCGGTCGACGAACGCCGCATCGAACCCTTTTTCACGGGCGCGGGCGACGTCGCGCGCATTCGCGTCCTTCAGCGCCTGCGCGTCGCGTTCGATCGCGCGGGCTACGGCGTCGAGCGCCGCGTTCTTCGCGGCCGTGCTGGCGCGCGCCATCGCGCGGGAAGCGTGCCGGGCGCGACGGCCCAGGTCGGTCATGTACTGATCGATATCCATCGTGTGACTCGAGAAGCGAGCCGCGCTGGGCGGCATGAATTCGTGGGGAAGCGTGGGACGGCCATCCGCGGGACGGCCATCCGCGGGGCGCGGCGGCCGGAAAGCCGCGCCGCGGATGGCTGCCCCGCGGATGGCCGCCCCGGCTTTCGAAGCATTGTAAGCGGGTTGCGCAGCGCGCGCTGAAGGCCCGAACGGGGCTTAACGCCGCACGCGACCCGCGGTCGGCGGTCGCTCGCCGCGCGCGCCCGCGACCGTCATCGCAAGCTGGAACAGGCCGTCCCACGGATCGGGCGGCGGCTGGTCCTGCGTCCGGCGGCCCGGCACGACGGCCGTGAGCCCCTTGACCTGCCGGTCGAGCTGCGCGGCGAACGCGAGCGCCTTCTCGAGCGCGGGTTCCGACACGCGGTTCAGCGCGGGGCCGATCAGCCGCTCGCGCGGGCCCCACACGCGGTTCTCGCGCAGCAGCGTCGCCAGCGGCTTGCCGGCCGTCGCGCCGCGCTTGATCCGCAGCAGCGTGCGCAGCTCCTCGACGACGGCCCACATCACGAGCACGATCGCCTCGCCCTCGCCCTTCAGCCCGTCGATCATCCGCGCGAGCCGCGCGGCGTCGCCGGCGAGCATCGCCTCGTTCAGCTTGAACACGTCGTAGCGTGCGACGTTCAGCACCGCATCGTGCACCTGCTCGAACGACAGCGCGCCTTGCGGATACAGCAGCCCGAGCTTCTGGATTTCCTGGTGCGCGGCGAGCAGGTTGCCTTCGACGCGCTCCGCGATGAACTGCAGCGCGCGCCGCCCGTCGTCGCCGGCCGCGACGCGCTGACCCTGCATCGACAGACGCTGGCCGATCCAGTTCGGCAGTTGCGCGCGGTCGACCGGATCGATCTTCAGCGCGACGCCGCCGTTCTGCAGCGCGGTAAACCACGCGGATTTCTGCGTGGCCGCATCGAGACGCGGCAGCGTGACGAGCATCAGCGCATCGGGATTGGGCGTGGCCGCGAGCGTCTTCAGCGCGTCGGCGCCTTCCTTGCCGGGCTTGCCCGACGGAATGCGCAGCTCGATCAGTTGGCGCTCGCCGAACAGCGACATCGCCTGGGTCGCGCCGAGCAGCACGCTCCAGTCGAAGCCGCGCTCGACCGTATGCACCGACCGCTCGGTGAATCCGGCAGCACGCGCGGCCGCACGAATGCGGTCGCACGCTTCCTGCGCGAGCAGCGGCTCGTCGCCGTAGACGGTATAGAGCCCGGCCAGCCCCTTCGCGAGGTGCGGCTCCAGCGCATCAAGTCGCAATTGCATCGGTGCGTGCGCCGTCGATCAGAGCGGCGGCGGCGGCAGCGGCGCGCGCGGCGCGACGCCCGGCACCACGTCCTCCGGCGCCGGCGTCAGCGAGTGGACGATCGCGAGACGCCGCATCAGCTGGTCGACCGCATCGTTCTGCATGTCGCCGTACAGGATGTCGGCTTCCTGCGCCTTCGCATTCGTGTACTGGTCGCTGTACGTCATCGCGCGGTTCAGCGCGATCGCGCTCTGCGGGATCAGCACGGTGCCGTCCTTGCTCGTGAGCGTGTAGTTCAGCGTATAGAACAGCGCGTATTCCTGCGCCGACCCGAACTTGTTGAGCGTCAGCGTGTTCTGGCCACGCGACTCCCACATGCGCAGCACGGCGTCGGCGTCGTCCGCCGACTTGACGATCTTCGTGTCGCTGCCGGCCTCGACGAGGCGCGTCAGCCGCGCCTCGACGGCCGCCGGCGCGCCGGCCACCAGCAGGTGCTTGAACGCATAGTCCTGCTGGCCGCGCAACTGGAAGCCGCATGCCGACAGCGCCACCGCGCTGCCGACGAGCATCAAAAACGATCTGCGGATCACCTTCGCTCCTTCTGGGTACGTCCGACGGCCGGCGGCCGTCAGACGACGATGTTCACGAGGCGGCCCGGCACGACGACGATCTTCTTCGCCGGCTTGCCGTCGCTGAACTTCGCGAACGCGTCGTCGGCCACCGCCGCGGCTTCGATCGCCTCGCGGCTCGCGTCCTTCGCGACCTTCACCGCGCCGCGCACCTTGCCGTTCACCTGCAGCACGAGTTCGATCTCGGCCTGCTCGAGCGCCGCCTCGTCGACCTTCGGCCACGGTGCATCGAGCAGCGTGCCGAATTCGTCTGCGTAGCCGAGCGCCTTCCACAGCTCGAACGTGAGGTGCGGCACGACCGGGTACAGCACGCGCAGCAGCACGCCGTACGTTTCGCGCAGCACGCCGGGCGTTGCGCCCTTCGCGCCGTCGACCGCATTCAGCATCTTCATCGCGGCCGATACGACCGTGTTGTACTGCAGGCGCTGGTAGTCGAAATCGGCCTGCTTCAGCACGCTGTAGATCTCGCGGCGCAGCGCCTTGTCGGTTTCGCCGAGCGCGGCCGCATCGAAGCCCGCGCGCGCGGCGAGCGCTTCGCGGTTCGCATGGCCGAAGCTCCACACGCGGCGCAGGAAGCGGCTCGCGCCCTCGACGCCCGCGCCCGACCACTCGAGCTGCTGCTCGGGCGGTGCGGCGAACATCGTGAACAGGCGCGCGGTGTCGGCGCCGTACAGGTCGATCAGCACCTGCGGATCGACGCCGTTGTTCTTCGACTTCGACATCTTCTCGATGCCGCCGAGCACGACCGGCTGGCCGTCCGCGTTCAGCGTCGCGCCGACCGGGCGGCCCTTGTCGTCGTGCGTGACCGTCACGTCGGCCGGGTTGTACCAGGTCTTCTTGCCCGATGCGTCTTCGCGGTAGAACGTCTCGTTCAGCACCATCCCCTGCGTGAGCAGGTTCTTCGCCGGTTCGCCGAACTTCACGAGGCCGAGGTCGCGCATCACCTTGGTCCAGAAGCGCGAATACAGCAGGTGCAGGATCGCGTGCTCGATACCGCCGATGTATTGGTCCATCGGCATCCAGTAGTCGGTGCGCGCGTCGACCATCGTCTCGGCATCCGGCGCCGTGTAGCGCGAGAAGTACCACGACGAATCGACGAAGGTATCCATCGTGTCGGTTTCGCGCTTCGCGGCCGCGCCGCACGTCGGGCACGTGCAGTTCAGGAACGCTTCCGACTTCGCGAGCGGGTTGCCCGAGCCGTCCGGCACGAGGTCTTCCGGCAGCACGACCGGCAGATCTTTCTCAGGCACCGGCACGTCGCCGCACGACGGGCAGTGGATGATCGGGATCGGCGTGCCCCAGTAGCGCTGGCGCGATACGCCCCAGTCGCGCAGGCGCCACGTGACCTGCTTGTCGCCGAAGCCGCCGGCCTTCAGGTCGGCCGCGATCGCGTCGACCGCCGCGCCGTAAGCGAGGCCGTCGTACTTGCCGCTGTTCACGCAGGCCGCGACTTCCTTGTCGCCGTACCACTCCTGCCACGCGTCGAGCGAGTACGTCTGGCCTTCGGCCGCGATCACCTGCTTGATCGGCAGGTCGTATTTCTTCGCGAACGCGAAGTCGCGCTCGTCGTGCGCGGGCACGCCCATCACCGCGCCTTCGCCATAGCTCATCAGCACGTAGTTGCCGATCCACACCTCGACGGGCTCGCCCGTCAGCGGATGCGTGACCGAGAAGCCCGTCGCGACGCCCTTCTTCTCCATCGTCGCGACGTCGGCCTCGGCGACGCCGCCGCGCTTGCATTCGTCGATGAACGCCAGCAGCTCGGGCTTGTCCTGTGCGAGGCGCGTGGCGAGCGGATGCTCGGCCGCGACCGCGCAGAACGTGACGCCCATGATCGTGTCGGCGCGCGTCGTGAACACGCGCAGCAGCTTCTTCTCGCCGTCGAGTTCGTACGGGAAGCCGAAGTTCACGCCGAAGCTCTTGCCGATCCAGTTCTGCTGCATGATCTTCACGCGCTCGGGCCAGCCGAGGCCGTCGAGATCGTTCAGCAGCTCATCCGCGTACTGCGTGATACGCAGGTAGTACATCGGGATCTCGCGCTTTTCGACCAGCGCGCCCGAACGCCAGCCGCGGCCGTCGATCACCTGCTCGTTCGCGAGCACGGTCTGGTCGACCGGATCCCAGTTCACGGTGCCCGTCTTCTTGTACGCGATGCCCTTCTCGAGCATCTTCAGGAACAGCCACTGGTTCCACTTGTAGTAGTCGGGCTTGCACGTCGCGATCTCGCGCGACCAGTCGATCGCGAGACCCATCGACTGCATCTGGCCCTTCATGTAGTCGATGTTGTCGTAGGTCCACTTCGCGGGCGGCACGCCGTTCGCCATCGCGGCGTTCTCGGCCGGCATCCCGAACGCATCCCAGCCCATCGGCATCAGCGTGTTGTAGCCGTTCATCCGCAGATAGCGGTACATCACGTCGTTGATCGTGTAGTTGCGCACGTGACCCATGTGCAGCTTGCCGGACGGGTACGGCAGCATCGACACGCAGTAGAACTTCGGCTTCTGCGAATCTTCCTTCGTCTTGTAGGCATCGGCTGCGCGCCAGTCGCCCTGGGCGGCGGCTTCGACGTCGGCGGGTACGTATCTCTCGTGCATGGTGTGGTTCGGACTAGGCTTTAAGCGGCGCGACGGCTCGCGCGCAGGTGTGGATCGAAAATCGTGCTTGCCCGGCGGACCTGCAGGTTCGCTGTTGCCGAACCTGTTCACGGTTTCCGGGTATTTTCCGGGTAACCCGCAGCATGCCCGGGTAACCTGGAAAATTCCGGGTTACCTTGAAAAAGCCTGCCAACCGGGAAAAACGTTGATTATACCGCCCGCGTCGGCCCATTCGGCCGGTCTTGCGGCGCGCGGCCGATCCCGCGGCGGGCGCGGACCGGCCGGAAGATCCGCTCAGCGGTTCGCCGGCACCGCGGACGGCACGACGGAACCGCCCGCCTGCTGCGGCACGTCGGTCACGAAGCCGATCCGCGCGAGGCCCGCGGCCTGCGCGGCGCCCATCACCTGCGCGATCACGTCGTAGCGCGTCGCGCGCGACGCACGCAGCCGCAGCTCGGGCGGTGCGCCGGCCGCGGCGGCGGCCCGGAAGCGCGCGGGCAGCGCGTCGAGCGCCACGGGCGCGTCGTCCCAGTACAGCTTGCCCGCATCGTCGATCGACAGCGTGACCGATTGCGGCGTGTCGCGTGCGACGCCGGCCGCGACCTTCGGCAGGTCGAGCCGGATCGCGTGCGTCATCAGCGGCGCGGTAATGATGAAGATGACGAGCAGCACGAGCATCACGTCGATCAGCGGCGTCATGTTGATCTCCGCCATCGGCGCGGAGGTCTTGTGGTGCTCGAGTCCGCCGAATGCCATGGTTGCTCCTCCCGGATGGGCGCGTCAGGATTCCTGCGCGCACACGAACACGTGCAGGTCGCGCGCGAAGCCGTCGAGCTCCTCGGCGAGCTGCCGCACGAGCCGCCCGAGGATGTTATAGGCCAGCACGGCCGGAATCGCGACGACGAGCCCGAACGCGGTCATGATCAGCGCCTCGCCGACCGGCCCCGCGACGTTCTCGATTTGCGCCTGCCCGCTCGCGGCGATGCTGCCGAGCGCGTGGTAGATGCCCCACACGGTGCCGAGCAGCCCGACGAACGGCGCGGTGCTGCCGATCGACGCGAGCAGCACCTGGCCGAATTCGAGACGCCGCTGCGAGCGCAGCATCGCGTGACGCAGCGCGCGCAGCACGCGTTCGCTGCGCTCGACGCGTGCGGCCAGCGTGGCCGGATCGTGATCGTCGGCCGCGTCGCGCGCGGCTTCGGCGAGCGGCGCGAATACGCGCTCGCGATCGGCGCCGGCAAGCGCGGCGATGCCCGCGTCGAGCGACGGCGCACACCAGAACGCGGCGAGCGCGCGCGGCCCCTGCCGCTTCGCGCGGACCAGCAGCCAGGCTTTCATGAAGAGGAAGCACCAACTGGCGACGGACATCGCTAGCAGCACATAGGCAACGGCGTGCGTGATCGCATCGCCGCTTTCGAGGTAGTGGACAACGCCGGTGGGAATCGCCATCGGAGTTTCCCCGTTGCGTGTCAGCGCAGGCCGAGCACGTCCTGCATGTCGAACAGGCCGGCGCCGCGCGCCGACAGGAAGCGGACCGCGCGCAGCGCGCCCTGCGCGTACGACACGCGGCTCGACGACTTGTGCGTGATCTCGATGCGCTCGCCGATCCCGGCGAACAGCACGGTGTGATCGCCGACGATGTCGCCACCGCGCACCGCGGCAAAGCCGATCGACGACGGATCGCGCTCGCCCGTCACGCCGTGGCGGCCGTACACCGCGCAATCGTCGAGCGAGCGGCCGAGCGCGCCGGCGACGGCTTCGCCCATCATCAGCGCGGTGCCCGACGGCGCATCGACCTTGTGGCGGTGATGCGCCTCGATGATCTCGATGTCGTAGCCGAGCGAGAAATGCTTGGCCGCGAATTCGAGCAGCTTCAGCGTGACGTTCACGCCGACGCTCATGTTCGCCGCGAACACGATGCCGATCTTGCCCGCAGCGGCCTGCAGCTCGGCCTTCTGCTCGGCGGTGAAGCCGGTCGTGCCGATCACGAGCTTCACGTCGTGGCGCAGCGCGACCTCGACGTGCGCGATCGTGCCTTCCGGGCGCGTGAAATCGATCAGGTAGTCGGCCTGCGCGAACACGGCGTCGAGGTCGTCGGTCAGCTTGATCCCGGTTTCCTTGCCGAGGAACGCGCCGGCGTCCTGGCCGAGGAACGGCGAATCGGCGCGGTCGAGCGCGCCGACGAGCTGTGCGTCGGGATCGTTGAGAACGGCTTCGATCAGCATCCGGCCCATTCGGCCCGATGCGCCGGCAATCGCAATCTTCATGGCTTTCTACACGACAGGTCTAAAGGCGGGCGGCGCAAGCCGCCCCGTTTCCGCAAGCCGGCCGCTTACTGCGACTGGGCCGGCGTGGTGAGCTGCTGGTTCTGCAGCGTGTCCGAGCCTTGCGGGCCGACCGGCGGCGACGCCTCGCTCGACGCGTTCGGCTGCGGCGGACGATGGAACTGGAACTGCGGCTGGATCGCCGGCACCGCGCCCGGTGGCTGGCCGCCCGGCACCGGCGCACCGCCGGCAGCCTGCGTGGACGGCGTGAAGCGGCGCGCGTTCGAGCCCTGGCCCGACACCTGGTTGGTCGCGCGGTTCGCCGCGCGTGCGGCCTGCGCGTTCGCATCCTGGTCGACCACCGCACCGGACGCCGGCACGGCGGAAGGGCTGGCGACAGCCTCCGCCGCAGGCGCGCTCGCCGCTTGCGCAGCGCGCGCGGCAGCCGCCTCGGAAGCGGCCCTCGCCGCCGCGGCCGCCTTCGCCTTCTTGCCGCCGCGATCGCCGTCGATATCGGCCAGCAGGTCGAGCTCGGACGGCAGGTTCTCGGCGCCGGTCCAGCCCGCGAGGCGATCGCCCGAGAAGGTCACGACGAGATCGCGCTGCTGGACGATCGCCGTCGAGCCGCGCTTGAAGTAGAAGAGGTAATCCCAGCGGTCCGCGTGGAACATGTCCGCCAGCAGCGGCGTGCCGAGCAATGCGCGCACCTGCTCGCGCGTCATGCCGACCTGCAGTTGTGCGGCCTTCTCCTGCGACACGAAGTTGCCCTGCACGACGGTGATCCGATAGGGCGTGATGCTCTGCGCGATGCGCTGCGTCACGCTGTCGTACGACGAACAACCAGCCAGCGCCGCAACGGCGGCGGCAGCGATGATGGCACTCCGCATGCGACTCCTCTGAAAGTGCGAAAGCGTTTCTGGGATCATTTCCTTCACCGTGCTGGCCCGCGTCGCAGGCCGCGCGTGTATCTGGAACGGCGAAAAGCCGGTAACATTGAAGCCCTGCATTGTACTCTAGGGATGCCTAGCCATGACCAATCCGACGGATCTCAAGAATATCGGGCTAAAGGCCACCCTACCGCGCCTCAAGATTCTCGAGATCTTCCAGCAGAGCCCGGTGCGCCACCTGACGGCCGAAGACGTCTACCGGAACCTGCTCAACGAGCAGCTCGACATCGGGCTCGCCACCGTCTACCGCGTGCTGACGCAGTTCGAGCAGGCCGGCCTGCTCACGCGCAGCAACTTCGAATCCGGCAAGGCCGTGTTCGAACTGAACGAAGGCTCGCACCACGACCACCTCGTGTGCCTCGATTGCGGCCGCGTCGAGGAATTCTTCGACGCCGAGATCGAAGGCCGCCAGCAGGCGATCGCGAAGGAGCGCGGCTTCCGGCTCCAGGAGCACTCGCTCGCGATGTACGGTTCCTGCACGACCGAGAACTGCCCGCACCGCAAGCACTGAATCGCGCGCCGCGCGCACGAAGCACGGCCCGGCCGGCATCTCGCCGCCCGGGCCGTGTTCTTTTCGGGATCGTGCCGCGCATCGCGCGTGGGCCGGTTCGGAACGCTTACGAAATCCCTTCGACATTCGCACGAAACCGGTGCCCGATGCCGGACGCCGGGCACCTGCCGTGCGCCGCGTCAGGCCGTGCTCGCGCAGGCCGGCTCGAACTCGAGCGCCCACGCACGGTCGAGCGGGATCTCGTCGCAGTTCGGCTGCGGGCCGCCGCGATCGACGATCACGAAATCGCTGACCGCATCGAGCGCGAGCAGCGGATGGTGCCAGACACCCTTCGCATAATTCACGCCCTGCCAGCCTTCGGCCAGGAACGCGCGCATCGCGTCGGGCCGGAATTCGCCGGCCGGCGCGACGACGATCGCATAGCGCGACACGGCCGCGAGCGGGATGAACGCCTGGCTGCCGTGCGGATGGCGCTCCATCAGCGTGATTGCGACCGGCAACGCGCGCGGCTGCGCGCGAAACACGCTGACGAGCGGCCGGCCGCCGTCCGCGCAGACGTCGATCGTCGCGAGATCGTGGAAGCGCTCGGTCGTGCCCCCGTTGATCGGGAAATGCCGCGCGCCTTCGAGCGCGATCACGTCGCCGAACGGCGCGAACGCTTCGCGGGTCAGGCGCTCGACGCGCAGGATGTGTGCTCCGCTCATGCCGCTGCCCTCCTTCAAGCCGGCTCGCCCCACAGACGCAGGCGCGACACGCCGCCGTCCGGGAAGATGTTGAAACGCACGTGCGTGACGGGGCCGAGCGCCGCGAGCTGGTCGAACGTATGCACGTGGTCCATCGACAGCTTCTGCTCGCCAAGCAATTCGGCCCAGAACATCGCCTGCGTGACCAGCGAATCGTCGGTACCGCCCGCGACCCGCGCGGCCTGCAGCGAGCAGCGGTCGGGGAAGTTGCCCTTGAAGAACGCCGTATCGACCTCGACGCGCCGGATGATGCCCGGCCGCGCGAGCGCGACGATCGCCCAGTCGTTGCCGGGCTCGCGGCGGCGCCGCGTTTCCCAGCCGTCGCCCATGTTCGCGCCGCGCCCCGGCATCAGCATCTGCGATGCCGGACCGAAGTGCTGGTTGTTCGCGGCCACCAGATAACCGCCGTTCTCGACCGCCGCGAGATCGACGAGTTCGCCGGCCGGCACATGACGCCAGTCGCGCTGCGGCTGGCCGTACACGCGCAGCCGCGCGAGCCCGCCGTCCGGATACAGGTTCACGCGCAGGTGCGTGACCGGCTGCGCGTCGTCGACGCTCACGTAGTGATGGGAATTGCCCTGCAGCGTCGTCGCGGGGACGATCGTGCGCCATTCGGCGTCGTCGGGCGGCGTGTCGCCTTCGGCGACGCATGCCTCGATCGACGCGGCCGGCGGGAAGTTGCCGGTGAAATGGCTCGTATCGAGATCGACGCCGAAAATCACGCCCGGCCGCGCGAGCCGCACCACGCAGAAGTCGTGGCCGGTCGTGCGCTTGCGGCGCGTTTCCCAGCCGTCCATCCACTTGCCGTGGTCGTCGTACTTGCCGGGAATGAACACGGCCGGCTCGGGATTCAGCATGCGCTCTTTCGGCGCGAAGAATTCGTCGCTCGCAAACAATGCCTGCGCACCGAGGCGCGGGTCGGCGAGGTTCATGTAGCGCCGCGTGAAGGCCGGCGCGTTCGGATCGAGGATGGGGGCTGCCATGTTGTCTCCTGTCGATGAGAGTTGGCGCTTCAGCGCTTACTCCCATCCCATGCTTCGCGGTCGATGAGAGTAGCGCTTCAGCGCCTGCTCCCATTCCATGCAAAGCAATTTCTGATTAAGTTCCGGCGCATCGAGGCGCCGGCCGCATGTAAATCGATCGCGCGGGACTACCGGGGGCGAAGCCGCCCCGCGCGACAAGCCGCGCTCAGAGCGCGTGGGCCTGGTCGCCGGCGACCGGCGCCGCGCGGCCTTCCTCTTCGGCCGGCACGTAGCGCAGCTCGCGGTTCAGCACGCGCTTCGCGCGGACCTTGTCGATATCGTTCTCCCACACCGCGACGACGACCGTCGCGACGCAGTTGCCGATCAGGTTGGTCAGCGCGCGGGCGATGCCGACGAACCAGTCGACCGGCAGGATCAGCACGAGGCCGAGCACCGGAATCGCGGGAATCGCCGACAGCGTCGCCGCGAGGATCACGATTGCCGAACCCGGGATTCCGTGCGCGCCCTTCGACGTGACGAGCGACACGAGCAGCACGACGATCAGGTCATGCGTCGACAGCGGCGTGTTGGTGGCCTGCGCGATGAACAGCACGGCGAGCGTCAGGTAGATCGAGAAGCCGTCGAGGTTGAACGAATAGCCGGTCGGGATCACGAGGCCGACCGTCGAATCCTTGACGCCCATGTATTCGAGCTTGCGCATCACCTGCGGCAGCACCGCATCCGACGATGCCGTGCCGAGCACGATCGACAGTTCCTCGCGCAGGTAGCGGATCAGCTTGAACACCGAGAAGCCCGCGAGCCGCATCACGATGCCGAGCACGACCGTGACGAACACGATGCAGCTCAGGTAGAACACCGCGACCAGGTAGCCGAGCTGCTTGAGCGACGAGACGCCGTACTTGCCGGTCGTGAACGCGATCGCGCCGAGCACGCCGAGCGGCGCGAGCTTGATGATGAAGCCGATGATCCGGAAGAACACGTGCGACAGTTCCTCGATCAGCGAGTTGACGCGCTGCGCCTTGTCGCCGAGCAGCGACAGCGCGGAGCCGAACAGCACCGCGAACACGAGGATCTGCAGGATGTCGCCCTTCGCGAACGCGTCGATCGCGGTCTCGGGGATGATCTTCATCAGGTAGCCGGCCGTGTCCTTCAGGCTTTCGGCGTTCTTCGCATACGACGCGAGCGACGACGCGTCGAGCGAATGCAGGTCGATGTTCATCCCGACGCCCGGGCGCGTGAGCCACGCGAGCACGAGGCCGATGCCGAGCGCGAGCGTCGTCATGATCTCGAAGTAGATGACGGCCTTCAGGCCGACCCGGCCGACCTTCTTCAGGTCGCCGGCGTTGGCCATCCCGCTGACCACCACGCAGAACACGATCGGGCCGATGACCATCTTGATGAGCTTCAGGAAGCCGTCGCCGAGCGGTCGCAACGACTCGGCGAAATGCGGGAAGAACGCGCCGAGCGCGACCCCCAGGATCAATGCGACGACTACCCGGCCAAACAGCGAATTGAGGAATTTCGACACGGCGCTCTCCCGATCCAACGGTTGCAGTTTCGTCTGTTCATACTGGTAAGACCAGTGATGTTATGGTGGATAGTAGGAAGCCGATATAGTGGCGTCAAGGACGAACAAAATAGGGATTTCCCGCCCCTCCGCGCGCGTCCGGCGCGACCCCGAAAGCGGGCCTGATCGTGGCTTTCCCGTAGTGCGGTCATGCGCCGTGCATGCGCGGATTACAATGCCGGTCAGACCGGCCATCGTTCACATCATGAAAAATGTTCCGCACACCGTGACCGACGCCGCCATCGCGACGATCCGCGACCGGATCGAGGCAGGCGTTTATCCGGTCGGCAGCCTGCTGCCGGCCCAGCGTCAGCTCTCCGAGGAGCTGGAGATCAGCCGTGCGTCGCTGCGCGAGGCGCTGTCGACGCTCGAGGCGCTCGGGATGCTGCGCATCCGCGCGGGCAAGGGCGTGTACGTCGAAAGCGCGCAGGCGACGGCCGCGCACGCCTGGCGGTTCGCCGAGCAGTCGTCACCGCCCGACACGTACCAGATGCGCTACGCGCTCGAAGGGTTCGCCGCGCGAATGGCCGCGCGCGTCGTCAGCGACGACGACATCGCGTGGTTCGAGGACAACCTCGCCGACCTGCACGTCGCGCTGACCGAAAACGCGCTCGACGAGGCGTCGCAGCTCGACTTCGACTTCCACATGCGGATCGTCCATCTCGCCGGCAACGCGGCGATCGAATCGATCCTGCGCAACAGCGCGGACATCATGAAGGAAAGCCAGCGCATGCCGTTCTACCGGCGCGAACTGCTGCTGTCGACGTGGCACGAGCACCGCGCGATCGTCGATGCGCTGATCGCGCGCGACGCGGCCGCCGCGGGCAGCGCGATCGAAACGCACATCGCGAACGCCGCGCAGCGCGCGGGCATCTTCTTCCCGACGCCGGGCGCCTGACGGCCGTGCGGCGCGCGCCGCACGAGCATCACACCGTAGCGATCGGATTCGCGTCGATCGCGAAAAACGCACGCGCTGGCGCCTGACGATCACGCGGCCTCGTCCGCGAAATCGATCAGCACCTTCATCGCGCGCTGCCGGTCTCCGGCCAGTTCGAACGCGAGGTTCGCGTCGCGCATCGGGAACACGCGCGTGATGGCCGGCTGCAGGTCGACGCGCCCCGCATTGATCAGTTGCACCGCGAGCGCGAATTCCGCATGGAAGCGGAACGATCCGCAGATCGACAACTCCTTCGCGACCACGACATTCTGCGGCAGGCTGACATCGCCACCGAGCCCGAGCTGCACGACGACCCCGCGCGGACGCATCGCGTCCAGCCCGTCGCGCAGCGCGCGCGCATTGCCCGAACACTCGATCATCACGTCGAACGTGCCCTTGTCGGCGCCGTAGCGCGCAACCCATCCGGCATCGGCCGCCGCATTGATCGTATGGTCCGCGCCGAGCGCGCGGGCCACTTCCAGCGGCGCTTCGACGACGTCGGTCGCGACGATCTCCGCCGCGCCGTGCACGCGCGCCGCCGCGACCGCCAGCACGCCGATCGGCCCGCAGCCCGACACGAGCACGCGCTTGCCGATCAGCGGGCCCGCGCGCGACACCGCATGCAGCCCGACCGCGAACGGCTCGGCAAGTGCCGCGAGCGACAGCGGCACGTGATCGGCGACCTTCACGCACTGCGCCGCGTCGCACACGAGCGCGTTGCGAAACGCGCCCTGCACGTGCGGCATCCGCATCGCGCTGCCGTAGAAGCGCATGTCCAGACACTGGTTCGGCAAGCCTTCGAGGCAATAGCGGCACGCACCGCACGGCCGGCTCGGATTGACCGCGACGCGATCGCCGACCTTCACCGACGTCACGTCCGGTGCTACCGCCGCGACCGTGCCGGCAACCTCGTGGCCGAGCACCATCGGCTGCTGCAGCCGGATCGCGCCGAAGCCGCCGTGCCGGAAATAATGCAGGTCGGACCCGCAGATGCCGCCCATCGCGACATCGACGCGCACCTGGCCCGGGCCGATCTCGCCCGCATCCTGTTCCTCGACCCGCAGGTCGTTCGGCCCGTGGATCACGACACACATGCAACGCATACGCATCACCTTCCTCCCTATACGGCGCTCGTCAGGCCGCCGTCGACGAACAGCGTCTGGCCGTTGACGAAATCGGATGCGGCCGACGCAAGGAAAATCGCCGCGCCGCACAGCTCGTCGACGCGCCCCCAGCGGCCGGCCGGGGTGCGCTTGCACAGCCAGTCGGAGAACGCCGCGTCGTCGACCAGCGCGCGATTCAGCTCGGTCTCGAAATAACCTGGCGCGAGGCCGTTGGCCTGGATGCCGTGGCGCGCCCAGTCGGCGCACATCCCTTTCGTCAGCATCCGCACCGCGCCCTTCGACGCCGCGTACGGCGCGATCGTCGGCCGCGCGAGCTCGCTCTGCACCGAGCAGATGTTGATGATCTTCCCATGGCCGCGCGCGATCATGTGACGCGCGACGGCCTGCGCGACGTTGAACACGCCGTCGAGATTCACGCGCATCAGCGCATGCCAGTCGTCAGGCTCGAATGCGTCGAGCGGCGCGCGGCGCTGGATGCCCGCGTTGTTCACGAGGATGTCGATCGCACCGACGCGCGCCTCGAAGTCGTCGATCGCCGCGCGCACCTGCGCATGCTCGGCGACGTCGAACACCGCATGGTCGGCCGCGAAGCCTTCGTCGCGAAAATGGCGCGCGAGCGTCGCAGCCTTCTCTTCATTACGATCGTTGATGACGATCGCCGCGCCGGCTTCCGCGAGCCCGCGGGCGAGCGTCAGCCCGATCCCGCGTCCGGAACCCGTGATCAGTGCGCGGCGGCCGTCGAGGCGGAACCGTTCAAGCGCGTTGGTCATGCATGTCTCCTCGTGCCAGTGGAGCCGGCTGCCCGTCGCGGCCGGTCTCGCGTCGACGGTATCTTCGGCTGCCGGCCGGAGGCCGCGCCAATGGTCTTTTTTGATCCGGTTATCATGAAATCTGATTACCGCCCTCTCCTGCCCGCCGCCCATGGAACTCAAGCAATTGCGCGCCTTCGTCACGCTCGCGGAAGAGCTGCATTTCGGGCGCGCGGCGCAGCGCCTGTTCATCGTGCAGCCCGCGCTGAGCATGCAGATCAAGGCGCTCGAGGAAGAGCTCGGCGCGCGGCTGTTCGAGCGCGATCGGCACAAGGTCGAACTGAGCGACACGGGGCGCGTGTTCCTGCCGGAAGCGCGCGCGACGCTGCAGCAGGCCGCGCGCGCGGAACAGATGGCGCGGCTGTCGAGCCGCGGCGAGATCGGCACGCTGCGGATCGCGTTCGTGTCGTCGGTGCTGCCCGCGCTGCTGCCGGCCGTGCTGCGCACGATGCGCGAGCGCTATCCGCTGATCGCGCTCGAACTGAAGGACATGCCGACGCCCGACCAGATCGCCGCGCTGCGCGACCGGCGGATCGATTTCGGGATGATCCGGCTGCCGGCGGCGTATGCGGGCATCGACACGCGCGTGGTGCTGGAAGAAGGCTTCGTCGTCGCGCTGCCGCTCGACCATCCGCTCGCCGCACACGACACGATCCCGCCGGCCGCGCTGCGCGGCCAGCCCGCGTTCGTGCTCGCGCGCCGCTACGCGCCCGGCTTTCACGACGACATGCTGCTCGCGCTGAGCCGCGCGGGCACGACGCTCGAAATCGCACAGGAGTTCGGGGAATTCACGACGATGCTCGCGCTCGTCGCGGCGGGGATGGGCATCGGGCTGATCCCGGCGGAAGCCGCCAGCGCGCTGCCGCCGAACGTGCTCGCGCGACCGCTCGACCTGGCCGGCTACCGCACCGGCATCGGCCTCGCGTGGACCGACCTCGACAGCCCGCTGAAGCGGGCTTTCGTCGATGCCGTCGAGCAGGTCGTGCCGAACGCGGAACGCTGACGGCGACGCGCCGGGTATCGGTGCGGGCGCACCGCCCGCCCGAATGAAAAAAGGCCCGGCCGGCGAGAAGCCGAACCGGGCCCGAGCGTCACGCGGGCCGCCTTGCGGCGGCCGTGCGCGTGCGGGATTACTTCGCGTTCGCGAACGCGACAGCCGTATCCAGCATGCGGTTCGAGAAACCCCACTCGTTGTCGTACCAGCTCGACACCTTGACGAGGCGGCCCGACACCTTGGTCAGCGTCGCGTCGAACGTCGACGAAGCCGGGTTGTGGTTGAAGTCGATCGACACCAGCGGTGCATCGTTGTAGCCCAGGATGCCCTTCAGCGAGCCTTCCGACGCTTCCTTCATGATCGCGTTGACTTCCTCGACCGTCGTGTCGCGCTTGGCGATGAACGACAGGTCGACGATCGACACGTTGATCGTCGGGACGCGGATCGCGTAACCGTCGAGCTTGCCGTTCAGTTCCGGCAGCACGAGGCCGACAGCCGAAGCAGCGCCCGTCTTCGTCGGGATCTGGCTGTGCGTGGCCGAACGCGCGCGGCGCAGGTCTTCGTGATAGACGTCCGTCAGCACCTGGTCGTTCGTGTACGCGTGGATCGTCGTCATCAGGCCGGTTTCGAGGCCGATCTTGTCGTTCAGCGGCTTGACGAGCGGCGCGAGGCAGTTCGTCGTGCACGATGCGTTCGAGATGACGGTGTGCTCGGCCTTCAGCACGTTATGGTTCACGCCGTAGACGATCGTCGCGTCGACGTCCTTGCCGCCCGGCGCCGAGATGATCACCTTCTTCGCGCCGCCCTTCAGGTGCGCGCTTGCCTTTTCCTTGGTCGTGAAGAAGCCCGTGCACTCCATCACGACGTCGACGCCCAGCTCGCCCCACGGCAGTTCGGCCGGGTTGCGGTTCGCCAGCACGCGGATCTTGTCGCCGTTCACGACGAGGTAGTCGCCGTCGACCGACACTTCGCCCGGGAACTTGCCGTGCGCGGTGTCGTACTGGGTCAGGTGCGCGTTGGTCTTCGCATCGCCCAGGTCGTTGATCGCGACGATCTCGAGATCGTGCTTCTTGCCGTTTTCATAAAACGCGCGCAGCGTGTTGCGGCCGATACGGCCGTAGCCGTTGATTGCGACGCGAATCGTCATGGTCTATCTCCTGATGGCTGAAAAAATTCGTTTCGTGCAGCTTCACGGTGCGACGCGCGCAACGGGTGGCGCGCGTCGCGAATGCTTTTAGGCCAGCACGGCCTTCGCGGTCTCGACGACGTGCTCGACGGTGAAGCCGAAGTACTTGAACAGCACGCCGGCCGGCGCCGATTCGCCGAACGTGTCGATCCCGACGACGCCGCCTTCGAGGCCGACGTACTTGTGCCAGAAGCTCGTCACGCCCGCTTCGATCGCGACGCGGCGCACGCCGTGCGGCAGCACGCGTTCGCGGTATTCGGCGTCCTGGCGGTCGAACACGTTGGTCGACGGCATCGACACGACGCGCGCCGCGATGCCCTGCTGCGCGAGCGGCTCGACGGCCTTCATCGCGAGCTCGACTTCCGAACCCGTCGCGATCAGGATGATCTTGCGCGCGACGATTTCTTCGTCCCAGTCCTTCAGGACATAGCCGCCCTTCTCGATGTTGGCGATCTGCGCGTCGGTACGCGGGTTGAACGCGAGGTTCTGGCGGCTGAAGATCAGGCTCGACGGACGATCCGCGGCAACCGCGTGCGTCCAGGCAACGGCCGTCTCGACCGTGTCGGCCGGACGCCACACGTCGTGGTTCGGGATCAGGCGCAGGCTCGACACGTGCTCGATCGACTGGTGCGTCGGGCCGTCTTCGCCAAGGCCGATCGAATCGTGCGTGAACACGAAGATCGACGGCACCTTCATCAGCGCGGCCACGCGCAGCGCGTTGCGGCTGTAGTCGGAGAACGTCAGGAACGTGCCGCCGAACGGCTTGTGGCCGCCGTGCAGCGCGAGGCCGTTGATCGCGGCGCTCATGCCGAATTCGCGCACGCCGTAGTTGATGTGGTTGCCCAGCACGACGCCCGCGCCTTCCGGATTCGCGCGGACCGCCTTCGAGGCCTTCCAGTTGGTCAGGTTCGAGCCGGTCAGGTCGGCCGAGCCGCCGAGCAGCTCGGGCAGCGCGGCGGCCAGCCCTTCGATCGCCTGCTGCGACGCCTTGCGGGTCGCGACCGTCTCGGCGCGTTCGTTCGCGCCGGCGATGATCGCCGCAGCCTTCCGGGCCCAGTCGGCCGGCAGCTGGTTGGCCATCCGGCGCTCGAATTCGGCGGCTTCTGCCGGGAACTTCGCGCGATATTGCGCGAACGTCGCGTCCCAGTCGCTCTCGGCACGCTTGCCGGATTCCTTCGCGTCCCATGCCGCATAGACTTCCTGCGGAATCACGAACGGCTCCCACTTCCAGCCGAGCGCTTCGCGCGTCTTCGCGATTTCTTCCGCGCCGAGCGCCGCGCCGTGCACGTCGTGGCCGCCGGCCTTGGTCGCCGCGCCCTTGCCGATCACCGTCTTGCAGCAGATCAGCGTCGGCTTGTCCGACAGCTTCGCGTTCGCGATGGCCGCGTCGACCGCGTCGACGTCATGGCCGTTCACGTTCGGGATCACGTTCCAGCCGTACGCTTCGAAGCGCTTCGGCGTGTCGTCGTGGAACCAGTTCACGACGTCGCCGTCGATCGAGATGCCGTTGTCGTCGTACAGCGCGATCAGCTTGTTCAGCTTCAGCGTGCCCGCGAGCGAGCAGGCTTCGTGCGAGATGCCTTCCATCAGGCAGCCGTCGCCGAGGAACACGTACGTGTGGTGATCGACGATCTTCGCGCCGTCGCGGTTGAACTCGTCGGCCATCAGCGCTTCGCCGAGCGCCATGCCGACCGCGTTCGCGAGGCCCTGGCCGAGCGGGCCGGTGGTCGTCTCGACACCCGGCGTGATCCCGTATTCCGGGTGGCCCGGCGTCTTCGAGTGCAGCTGGCGAAAGTTCTTCAGCTCTTCGATCGGCAGGTCGTAGCCGGTCAGGTGCAGCAGCGAGTACAGCAGCATCGAGCCATGGCCGTTCGACAGCACGAAGCGGTCGCGGTCTGCCCAGTGCGGGTTCGTCGGGTTGTGCTTCAGATGGCGCGACCAAAGCGCGACGCCGATTTCGGCCATGCCCATCGGCATGCCGGGGTGGCCGGAGTTCGCTTGCTGGACGGCGTCCATCGCGAGCGCACGGATCGCGTTGGCCATCAAGGTGGTGGAGGCGGGAGACGAAGTCGTCATGTCGAGTCCGGAGAACGAGTCGAGGAAACGGGGGCACGGCGGCATCCGGAAGCTCGAGCGTCAATCGTTCCCGGCGCGCGGTGCGGCGCCTGACGGACGCGAAGCGGACGGAGCCTACGGACGGGGCTGCAAAGCGCGTCATTTTAACAGATGGGCCGACATTTCCCTTGTCGACGCGCGGTGTTCCGGCACGGTTTTCCGCCAAACCGCGCGCCTCCTATAATTCAGACGTCAGAACCGACTGCCCCTAGCGGCCCGCCCGTGAGCACCACGCTACTCTTCCACCCTACGCCCGACGTCACCTACGGCTTCCCGAATGCTCGGCGGCTCGCGCGCGTCGCGTCCCCGCACCAGCAGATCGAAGTCTGGGAAACCGCGCAGCTCGGCCGCCTGTTTACGCTCGACGGCCGGCCGATGACGTCGGTCGGCGACGAGTACGTCTATCACGAGTGCATGACGCACCCGGCCGCGCTTGCGCATCCGTCGCCGAAGAAGGCGCTCGTGCTCGGCGGCGGCGACGGCGGCGCGGCGCGCCAGTTGCTCAAGCACGCGTGCATCGAGCGGATCGTGATCGCCGAACTCGACGACGAGGTGGTCGGGATGGCACGTCGTTATCTCGACGACGTACACCAGGGCGCGCTCGACGACCCGCGCGTCGAGGTCGTGATCGGCGACGCCGCGCATTTCGTCGAGTCGACCGTCGAGCATTTCGATCTCGTCGTGTTCGACCTCACGCCGCCCGATTCGCCGGCGGCCGGCCTCTATACGCGTGCGTTCTACGCGCGGCTCAAGCGGATCCTCACGCCGTGCGGCGCGATCTCGATGCATCTCGGCTCGCCGGTGTTCCACGCGGCGCGCATCGCCGCGCTGCTCGACGACCTGCGCGCGAGCTTCGCGGTCGTCGATCCGTTGTCCGCGCACGTGCCGCTATACGGTTCGCAGTGGCTGATGGCGATCGCGAGCGACACGCTCGATGCGGCCGCGCTGTTCGCGCACGACATCGACGAACGGCTCGCCGCGCGCCACGTCCAGGGCTTGCGCTACTACGACGCGCGGCTGCATGCGTCCCTCTTTGCCCTGCCGCACGCGCTGCGCGATACACTGGGTGCTCGCCGCTGAGCGTCCGGGCGGCCGCATCGCTCCGTTTTTCCTTCGAGGCTTCGCATGGTTCGCCGTGCGAAACGCGGGACCGGAACGACCCGGATGCGCGCCAGCACGCTGACAGACCGCGAAGCACGCGATCAGGGCAGGCGCCGAAGCGCCAACACTGTTCGACAGGAGATTTTCATGACCGATCCACGTCCGGCCGACGTGCCTTGGTTGACGCCGTATCTGGCCGTGCGCAACGCGCGCGCGGCCATCGATTTCTTCAAGGCCGCCTTCGGCTTCGAACTGCGCGACATGCACGACGAGGACGGCGCGATCATGCACGTCGAGATGGCCTACCGCGGCCAGTTGATCGTGATGTTCGCGCCCGAAGGCGCATTCGGCTCGATCGCGCTCACGCCGAAAAGCGCGCACGCCACCGCGCCGCAGTCGTTCTATCTGTATGTCGACGATGTCGACGCAACCTGGCAGCGCGCGCTCGACGCGGGCGCGAAATCGCTGAGCGCGCCGCAGGACCAGTTCTGGGGCGACCGGTTCGCGCAGATCGAGGATCTCGACGGCTACCGCTGGGCGCTCGCGCGCCATCTCGACGCATGAACGAAACCACCACACGCATGAACGAAGCCACCACCACCGCGGCCGTGCCGCGCTTTTTCGTCGACGCGGCACTGCGCGCCGACGCCACGCTCACGCTGCCGGCCGACGTCGCGCGCCACGCACAGGTGCTGCGCCTGCAGCCCGGCGACGTGCTCGCGCTGTTCGACGGCACGGGCGGCCAGTACCGCGCACGGCTCGTCGAGATCGACAAGCGCGGCGCGCTCGCGCAGATCGACGCGTTCGAGCCGGCCGAGGCCGAGCCGCCGTACCGCGTGACGCTCGCACAAGGGATCGCCGGCGGCGACAAGATGGACTGGGTGATCGAAAAGGCCGTCGAGCTCGGCGTCGCGGCGGTCGTGCCGCTGTCGACCGCGCGCGGCGTCGTGAAGCTCGCCGGCGAACGCGCGGACAAGCGCGTCGCACACTGGCGCGGCGTCGTGCGCGCGTCGTGCGAACAGTGCGGGCGCAACCGCGTGCCCGACGTCGCGCCGGTAATCGGCTTCAACGCATGGCTCGATGCGCTGCCGGCCGCGCCGGCCGATGGGGAACTGCGGCTGCTGCTGTCGCCGCGCGCGAGCATCCCGTTCGCATCGCTGCCCGACGCGCCGCCCGCGGCGGCCGTCACGCTGCTGATCGGGCCCGAAGGCGGGTTGTCGCCCGACGAGGAAAACGCAGCGCGCGCGCGCGGGTTCACCGCACTGTCGCTTGGGCCCCGCGTGCTGCGCACCGAGACAGCCGGCGCGGCCGTGCTCGCGGCGCTGGCGGCGCGCTGGGGCGGATGGTGACGAGATGGGCGTGCCGCCGTGAGGTGGCACGACACTTCCCGGCCCACCCGTCACCCTGCCGCGGCGCGATATCCGGCCGGCGTCACGGCAGGAATGCGGCGCGTTTCCACGCTGCGGCTTATCGCGGCTTGTCGCTCGACGATCCGTGCGGCATCGAATCGGACAATGCATCGAGAACCGGACTCAGCACGTCTTGCGGGCTTCCGGTCGCCCAGCCTCCGTCCAGGCTGTAGAGGTCGATCTTGCCCGCCACCGGGCGCGTCACCGGTGCCGCGTCCAGGACCTGCGCCATGCCGGAGAAGATCGCCTTGAATGCAGCAATCCGTGCCGCGTCGTTCTTCAGGCGACCGTTGCCAAGCTTCGCCTGCAGCGCCTTCCCGCCAGGCCCGGCATCCGGGACGCGACACGCGAACTCGACCGTCGCGACCGTCTGGCCCTCGATGGCCGAGTTCGGTTGCCGCGACGACCCGGTCGCCTTGCATTCCGAGCGGTTGAGCGCGCGCTGATACGCGGCGGCCATGCTCTCGACCGACGGACGCAATGCTGCACTCACCTTCGGCGGCATCGGCGCCAGCATCCCGTCGGCCATGTCCTTGCGCATCGACTCGCCAAGCGTCGACAGGACGCCGACGTTGAGCGCGTCTTTCCCGTCATAACTCGGGCGTACCGCGTCGTTGAACTCGCGGGCCTTCGAAGCGTCGCCGTTGACGAACGCGCCGATATAAAGGTCGACGGTCCGTTCGGGCGTAAGCGGCGCGGCATGCACGGCGCCCGCCGCAACCAGCAGGGACAGCACGGCGGCACGCGCAAACGGGATACGCGCGCCGGCGCGTGCGGAACGGGAAATATTCATGGGAAGACAGCCCTCTCTCGACGATTTGTTTTTCGCACCCGACGCGACGGCTGCCGCAACCAGGCCGATCGAGATTGTCTCGAAAAAAGGTGTCCGATGAAAGGCCGCTGGCAGGGAGCGACGTGCCGCCGGCCCATACGCATCGTGCATGCGCAAAAAAGCCCGCTCGAAGCGGGCTTTTCGCCGGGCCGGCCGCTTCGCGCTTACGCGAACGAGTAGAACACGCGGAACGCGACCTTGCGCTCGGCCCAGAACTCGGCGGCCTCGCGGAACACGTCGAGCAGCGTCTCGCGCCCTTCCTTGTCGAATTTCTGCGCGATCGGCAGCCCTTCGAGGACGATCACGAAACCAGGCTGCGCGCCGGCCTTCGCGACGAGGTCGGTCAGGCAGTCGTACAGCGCGTCGTAGTTCTTCCCGAAATGCTTCGGGAACAGGAACGACGTCGCGATCGTTTCCATCACTTCCTGCTTCGACTGCGCGGCGCCGCAATACGCGTACAGGAAGTGCTGGCCGAGCCGACCTGCTTCGTCGGCGAGATCCTGCACGCGGAACGCGCGGATCGACTGCACGAGATTGGGTCGCACGGTCGTGAAAAGGCTCATAGGCTCCTCGTTCGATGAAAGCCCGGGCTCGGCTTCCTGTTGCTCCGGCGCGCCGACGGCCTGTGCCGCCGCGTTCAGTTGAATCACGCGCTGAAACAGGTTGCCGTCGCCGGCCGCGAACAGTTCCGCCGCCGCCGTGTCGTGCGCGTAGATGGAGTCGCTCATGCCATTCGTCCCGAAGTCATTCAACAATACGTTTAAAACTGTTGTAGTGGTCGCCCGTGTAATAACAGTTGTCGATCCGGCGCAATGGCCCGCCACAGACGATCCGGCGCGCGCCGCGATTGCGGGCACGCGGCGTCGGCACCGTGTACTCATGGTAGTAGCCGCGCTTCGCCTTCGGCAGGATCCGCTCGCGGTTGCCGAACACGACGCCGTCTTTCTCGTACGGATAGGGGCCGCCGGCGCCGATCAGTCCCAGCGTGGTCACGGCCTCGCGCGGAAGACGGGCGGTCGGGATCGTATCGAGCCCGCTGGCGGCCACGTCGGCCGAAACGGCCTCCCGTGCGTAAGCGGCGGAAACCAGACTGCCCGTCGGCGTGCCGACGATACCCATCGCGAACATCGCGAAGACGGACGCGAGCGCGCCGTTGCGGAGCCACTTGCGTGCCATGAACCAGGGTTCCCGCTGTTAAATCAAGTAGTTGACGACCAACAAAGGCGTTAGCGTAGCGTTATTGGCCGCGCGAATCAATGTCCGTTTGGGAATCGAAAGCCCGACAACCCGCGGATTTGCGTATTTCTTACCGAATTCACTCTACATTTATCTTACATAGGATAAAATACGTCCGGCATCTCTCGTCTGGCAAGACCTGCCTCCTTGCCACGCTCGCTACCCGGAGTGGAGAGAGATGCTGCTGTTGCTTGAGGGAAGCGCGTTTGCGCCCTGCCCGGCGGCGTGCCCATTGCGGGCACGCCTCTTTTTGCTTTTGTTTACAATTTCGCCCGACGCGCCACACCGGTTCGACCGGCCTGGCGCGTTCGTTTTTGCTCAGCGCGTGGCGTTCACGTCGGCGACCAGCAGTGCCGCCATGTTGACGATGCGGCGAACGGTCGCCGATTCGGTCAGCACATGCACCGGCTGGGCAGCGCCCAGCAGGATCGGCCCGATCGCGATGTTGTTGCCGGCAGCCGTCTTCAGCAGGTTGTAAGCGATGTTCGCGGCGTCGATGTTCGGCAGGATCAGCAGGTTCGCGTCGCCTTCCAGCGTCGATTCCGGCAGGATTTCCTTGCGCAGCGCGGCGTCGAGCGCGACGTCGCCGTGCATCTCGCCGTCGACCTTCAGCTCCGGTGCGGTTTCGTGCAGGATCGCGAGCGTATCGCGCATCTTCTGCGCCGAAGGTGCGTTGCTCGTGCCGAAATTGGAGTGCGACAGCAGCGCGACCTTCGGCTCGATGCCGAAGCGGCGCACTTCTTCCGCGGCCATGATCGTGATCTCGGCCAGTTGCTCCGGGGTCGGATCAACGTTCACGTGCGTGTCGACCAGGAAGATCTGGCGGCCCGGCAGCACGAGGCCGTTCATCGCCGCATAGACGCTGCAGCCGGGGCGCTTGCCGATCACCTGATCGATGAAGTGCAGGTGGCGGTGCGTGGTGCTGATCGTGCCGCAGATCATCCCGTCCGCCTCGCCGCGCTTCACCAGCATCGCGCCGATCAGCGTCGTGCGGCGGCGCATCTCGACGCGCGCGAGCTGCTCGCTGATGCCCTTGCGCGCCATCAGCTTGTGGTACGACTGCCAGAAGTCGCGGTAGCGCTCGTCGTGCTCGGTGTTGACGACCGTGAAGTCGACGCCCGGGTTCAGGCGCAGGCCGTAGCGCTGGATACGGTGCTCGATCACCGACGGACGGCCGATCAGGATCGGTTTCGCGAGTTTTTCGTCGACGATGATCTGAACGGCGCGCAACACGCGCTCTTCTTCGCCTTCCGCGAACACCACGCGCTTCTTCTCTTCAGGCGCCGCGCGCGCGATCTGGAAGATCGGCTTCATCGTCGTGCCGCTGTGATACACGAACTGCTGCAGATGGACGCGGTACGCCTCCATGTCCTCGATCGGGCGCGTCGCGACGCCGCCATCCATCGCGGCCTGCGCGACGGCCGGTGCGATCTTCACGATCAGGCGCGGATCGAACGGCTTCGGAATCAGGTATTCGGGCCCGAACGACAGGTCCTGGATGCCGTACGCGGTCGCGACGATGTCGCTCTGCTCGTGCTGCGCGAGCTCGGCGATCGCGTTGACTGCCGCGATTTCCATTTCTCGCGTGATCGTCGTCGCGCCGACGTCGAGCGCGCCGCGGAAGATGAACGG
The DNA here is from genome assembly GCF_009362305.1 of Burkholderia sp. BE17. Classification (NCBI taxonomy): domain Bacteria; kingdom Pseudomonadati; phylum Pseudomonadota; class Betaproteobacteria; order Burkholderiales; family Burkholderiaceae; genus Burkholderia; species Burkholderia sp. BE17. Next base: position 48,016 of record NZ_WHNU01000021.1, on the reverse strand, counting down.
GAAGCACAGGACGTTGTTGACCTGGTTCGGGTAGTCGGTGCGGCCGGTCGCGAGAATCGCGTCGGGGCGCACTTCGAGCGCGAGCTCCGGCAGGATTTCAGGCGTCGGGTTCGCGAGCGCGAGGATCAGCGGGCGCTCGGCCATGCCCTTCACCATCTCCTGCTTCAGCACGCCCGCGGCCGACAGGCCGAGGAAGATGTCCGCGCCGTCGATCACTTCGGCCAGCGTCCGTGCTTCGGTTTCGCGTGCGAAACGCTCCTTGTCCGGGTCCATCAGCTCGGTGCGGCCCTTGTAGACCACGCCGGCCAGGTCGGTCACCGTGATGTTCTCGAGCGGCAGGCCGATGTCGACCAGCAGGTCGAGACACGCGAGCGCGGCCGCGCCCGCGCCGGACGCGACGAGCTTCACCTTCTTGATGTCCTTGCCGACGACCTTCAGGCCGTTCGTGACGGCCGCGGCCACGACGATCGCGGTGCCGTGCTGGTCGTCGTGGAACACCGGGATCTTCATCCGCTTGCGCGCTTCGCGCTCGACGATGAAGCAGTCCGGCGCCTTGATATCTTCCAGGTTGATCCCGCCGAAGGTCGGCTCCAGCGCGGCGATCACGTCGACGAGCTTGTGCGGGTCCGACTCGTTCAGCTCGATGTCGAACACGTCGATGCCGGCGAACTTCTTGAACAGCACGGCCTTGCCTTCCATCACCGGCTTCGACGCGAGCGGGCCGATGTTGCCGAGACCGAGCACCGCCGTGCCGTTCGTGACGACGCCGACCAGGTTGCTGCGCGCGGTGAAACGCGCGGCGTTGAGCGGGTTCTCGACGATCTCCTCGCACGCATACGCCACGCCCGGCGAATACGCGAGCGCGAGGTCGCGCTGGTTGATCATCTGCTTGGTCGGGGCGATCGCGATCTTCCCCGGAGTCGGGAATTCGTGATAATCGAGCGCGGCTTCGCGGAGCTTGGCTTTGGAAGAAGCTTGGGTGGACATGTGTCTCGTGACGTGCGGATTAGAATAACTGTTCGACGGCATTGTAGCGCCAATCGAAGGCCGCCAGACCGGCGATTCGGGTGCAACAGCCGCGACAAAAATGTACCGAACGGTGCAGGAACGCCGCCGTTCGCCTCGTACAATGCCGTTCCCTGAACCGTATCGGATCCACCCGCCGTGCCAGCCGCCCTCTCCGAGTTTTCGCTGATCGATCGCTTCTTCGCGCGCCGCGCGGCACAGGGCGCACGCGCGTCGACGCTCGGCATCGGCGACGATTGCGCGCTGATCGCGCCTCGATCCGGGAAATTGCTGGCCATTTCGACGGACATGCTGGTCGAAGGCCGCCACTTCTTCCCCGACGTCGCCCCCGACGCGCTCGGCCACAAGACGCTCGCGGTCAACCTGTCCGACCTCGCGGCGATGGGCGCCGAGCCGCGCGCATTCACGCTCGCGTGCGCGCTGCCGCGTGCCGACGCGGCGTGGCTCGAGGCGTTCAGCAACGGGCTGTTCGCGCTCGCCGAGCGGTTCGGCTGCGAGCTGATCGGCGGCGACACGACGAGCGGGCCGCTGAACCTGTGCGTGACCGTATTCGGCGAAGTTGCGCCCGACGCGGCGCTGCGGCGCGATGCCGCGCGCGACGGCGACGACGTCTGGGTATCCGGCACGCTCGGCGACGCGCGCGCCGGCCTCGGCGTCGCACGCGGCGAATGGGCGGCCGGCGCGAACGAGGCCGCCGCGTTCCGGCGCGCGCTCGAGCGCCCCGAGCCGCGCATCGCGCTCGGCCTCGCGCTCGCGGGCGTCGCGCACGCGGCGCTCGACATCTCGGACGGCCTCGCCGGCGACCTGCAGCACATCCTGACGCGCTCGAACGTGCGCGCCGAGATCGACGCCGATGCGGTGCCGCGCTCGGCCGCGCTCGCGACGCTGCCGCCCGACGTGCAGCGCCGCTGCACGCTGGCGGGCGGCGACGACTACGAGCTGTGCTTCACGGCCCCGGCCGCGGCCCGCGCGGCGGTCGAAGCGGCCGGCGCGACGGCCGGCGTGCCGGTCACGCGAATCGGTACAATACGCGCGTTGTCCGCGCCGTCGGAGCGGCCCGCGATCGCGTGGCGCGACGCCGCCGGCGCGCCCCTGGCTCTCACGTTGCACGGCTTCGACCACTTCCATGCAGACTGACCCGATGCCCGAGCACGCCGCGGCCGAACCCGGCGCCGCACCGAACCAGCACGCGCCGAAGCGCGCGAGCGCGCGCTTCATGCTGTCGCACCCGGCGCACCTCGTGTCGTTCGGCTTCGGCAGCGGGCTCGCGCCGATCATGCCCGGCACGTTCGGTTCGCTGTTCGGCTGGCTCACGTTCGTCGTGCTGAGCCGCTACCTGACGGTGCCCGAATGGTGGGCGCTGATCGCGGCCGGCTTCGTGGCGGGCACGTGGATCACCGGTTTCACCGCGAGGAAGATGGGCACGTCCGATCCTGGCGCCGTCGTCTGGGACGAGATCGTCGCGATCTGGCTCGTGATGCTGTTCGTCACGCCCGCGACCTTCGTCGGCCAGTTGTGGGCGTTCGTCGCGTTCCGCTTCTTCGACATGCTCAAGCCGCCGCCGATCCGCTATTTCGACCGCCGCCTGAAAGGCGGGCTCGGCATCATGGCCGACGACCTGGTCGCCGCGTTCATGACGCTGCTCGTGATCGCCCTGTGGCGCTCCGTCGTCGGCTGACCGATTTCCCGACTCCCGTTTCCCGACGCATGCCAACCGATTCCGTCGTCCACCAGCTTGCGATCCGCGCAGGCAACAAGCTGCGTGACGAGCACCTGACGCTCGCCACCGCCGAATCCTGCACCGGCGGCATGATCGCCGCGGCGATCACCGACATCTCCGGCAGCAGCCAGTGGTTCGAGCGCGGCTTCGTCACGTATTCGAACCAGGCCAAGATCGACATGATCGGCGTGCCGCCCGACCTGATCGACAAGCACGGCGCCGTCAGCGAGCCCGTCGCGCGCGCGATGGCCGAAGGCGCGCTGCGCAACAGCCGCGCGCAGGTCGCGCTGTCCGTCACGGGCATCGCGGGCCCGGCGGGCGGCAGCGAGAAAAAGCCGGTCGGCACCGTGTCGTTCGGCTGGAGCAACCGGCTCCATACCGACGTCGAGACGCTCGTGTTCAAGGGCGACCGCGAACAGATCCGCACGCAGGCGGCCGTGCATGCGCTGCGCGGGCTCTTGAAGCTGCTCGACGAGCGCGAAGGCTGACCCCGGGCAGGCAGAAGAAACGGGAAAGTTGCGCGGGAACGCGGCACGGACCCGCCTGCGCGGGCCGGCCGGAAAGTCGGCCGCCCGAACGGGCGGCCGGAGCGTTTCAGCGATGCGCGTTGATCGTATCGCGGGTCTTCTGCGCGGCGAGCGCCGCGGCTTCGGCGAAATCCTCGCCGTTGCTCGCGTACAGGATCGCGCGCGACGAGTTGATCATCATGCCCGTACCGTCGGCCGTGCGGCCGGCGTTGACGGTCGCCTGCACGTCGCCGCCCTGCGCGCCGATGCCGGGGATCAGCAGCGGCATGTCGCCGACGATCCCGCGCACGATCTCGATTTCCTTCGGGAACGTCGCGCCGACCACGAGGCCGAGCTGGCCGTTCTTCGCGTTCCACTTGTTCGCCGCGAGATCCGCGACGACCTGGTACAGCGGCCGCCCCGGATGGCCGGCCCCGCCCGTTTCCAGGAACTGCAGGTCCGAGCCGCCCGGGTTCGACGTACGGCACAGCACGATCACGCCCTTGCCTTCGTGCTCGAAGTACGGCTCGACCGAGTCGTAGCCCATGTACGGGTTCACCGTGACCGCGTCCGCGCGATAGCGCTCGAACGCTTCGCGCGCGTACTGCTCGGCCGTGCTGCCGATGTCGCCGCGCTTCGCGTCGAGGATCACAGGCAGGCCCGGATGCTGAAGGTGGATGTGCGCGATCAGCCGTTCGAGCTGGTCTTCCGCGCGATGCGCGGCGAAGTAGGCGATCTGCGGCTTGAACGCGCTCGCGTACTGCGCGGTCGCGTCGACGATCTGCCGGCAGAATTCGAAGATCGCGTCGGGCTGGCCGTCGAACTGCACGGGAAAGCGCGACGGCTCGGGATCGAGGCCGACACACAGCAGCGAATTCGTACGCTGCCACGCGGCGCGCAGCGATTCGATGAAAGTAAGCGGGGAAGACATGGCAGGTACTCGCGGCAAACCGTTGGTAGACCGCGTATTTTACCCGCGTCGCCGGCGTCCCTCGCGTGTTGCCGCATTGCCGCGCGCATCGGCGCGCTCGACGGTGAACGCGAAACGCCTCGTGAGCCGCTCGCCCGGCGCGAGCAGCGTCATCCCGTGCGCGGCCGCGCCGCCCGGCAGGTTCACCGCATTGATCGGATGATCGACCGGCTCGAAGCAGAAGAAATCCTCGCCGGGCGGCGTATAGAGCACGTACGCGTCGGCGTCGGCCGCGACGGTCAGCGACAGCCCGCGGCGCGGCCAGTGCACCGTCGCGTGGCCGCCCCAGCCGGTGAACGCGTGATTGACGAGCGCGGCCGGCAGCGGATACGCGACGCCGAACTGCCAGGCCGGCGGCACGCTCACGTGCCGCACCGGCAGGAAATCGGCGCCCGACAGCCACAGCCCGCCGGCCGCCGCGGCCAGTTCGGTCACCGCGTCGCGCACCAGGAACGGATGCACGCCGAGCCCGAACGGCAGCCGGGCGCGCCCCGCGTTCTCGATCGTCAGCGCGATCGACAGCGTCGTGTCGTCGAGTTCGAACGACTGGATCGCGCGGAACGCATAAGGCGCGCCGCTCGCACGATCGAGCGACAACTGCAGCGTCGTGTCGGTCGCATCGTCCACCTGCCACGGCGCGAGCCAGCCGTCGCCGTGGATCGGCAGCAGCTCGTCGCGGCGGTTGCGCGGCACCGCGACGCTGCGCCCGTCGCATTCGAAGCGCGCGCCGCCGATCCGGTTCGAGTAAGGCAGCAGCGGATAACACGCGAGCTCGTTCGGGTCCGTCGCCGTCTCCGGATGCTCGCAGCGGCGGAACACCGGCACCAGCGCACCGTTGTCGCCGCGCCAGTCGAAGCGTGCGATGCCGCCGCCCAGGTGCGGCAGCACGTCGAGCCGCAGCGACGCATTCGACAGCGAGACAGCCGCCGCATGCGCGGCGCCCACGCCCTGCGCGAATACGGCCGTCTGCGGGCCCGGGCTGACCGGCTGCGCGGCGGCGGCCAGGCGGGCGCGGCGCGACTGGCTCGTGGACGACGATGCGCGCGAGGACGTGGCGGTCATGATGAGCTCCTTTCCTTCGTCGAAGAAACGATGCAGGTCGGTATGAACGGTCAGGCCCAGCCGCCGTCGACGATCACGTCCTGCGCGGTGATCATCCGGCTGTCGTCGGCCGCGAGGAACAGCGCCATCCGCGCGAGATCGGCCGGCAGCAGTTCGGCATCGAGGCACTGGCCGGCCTTGATCGCCGCACGGCCCGCGTCGTCGAGCCACAGCCGGCGCTGCTTGTCGGTCAGCACCCAGCCGGGCACCAGCGAATTCACGCGGATGCCGAACGGGCCGAGGTCGCGCGCGAGGCCGCGCGTCAGGCCCTGCACGGCCGCCTTCGCCATCACGTAGACGGGATAACCGCCGTTTTTCAGCATCCAGCTGATCGAGCCGAGATTGACGATCGCGCCGCCGCCCTGCTGCTTCATGTCGTCGATCACCGCCTGCGCGGCGAAGAACTGGTGGCGCAGGTTCACCGCGATGCCCGCGTCGAACGATTCGGGCGTCACGTCGCCGATCGAATGGCGCGTGTCGTTCGCCGCGTTGTTCACGAGCACCGCGATCGCGCCGATGCGCGCGCGGATCGCGTCGATCGCATGGCGCAGCGCATCGATGTCGGTCAGGTCGCACTGGATGAACAGCGGCGCATGACGTGCGTGCGCGAGGCTTTCCGCCAGCGCGGCGCCGGCGGCCGCATCGAGGTCGACGAACGCGACGCGCGCGCCCTGCTGCACGAAGTGCTCGACGAACGACGCGCCGATGCCGGTCGCGCCGCCCGTGATCAGCACCGCGCGATCCTCGAGGCTCGGGTAGCGTGCATAGCGCGCATGGCTCGCGGCGTGCGGGTCGTGCGCGGAAGTGTCGATGGTCATGCGGGTTCGTCTCCGTGAAATCAGGTCAGTCGCGTACGCCGCGGTTCTTCAGCTGGTCGAGCAGCACGGCCGCGAGCAGGATCGCGCCGCGCACCAGGTACTGGTAGAACGCGTCGATGTTCAGCAGGTTCATCACGTTCTCGACGGTGCCCATGATCAGCACGCCGATCACGACGCCCGAGATCGTCGCACGGCCGCCCATCAGCGACACGCCGCCGAGCACGCACGCGGAGATCACGTTCAGCTCGAAGCCCTGCGCGGCGTTCGGCTGGCCCGACGTGATGCGCGACGCGAGGATCACGCCCGCGAGCGCGGTCACCGCGCCCTGGATCAGGAAGATGTACACGCGCGTGCGTTCGACGTTGATCCCCGCGAGCCGCGACGCCTCGGGGTTGCCGCCGATCGCGAGCGTGTTGCGGCCGTACACGGTCTGGTTCAGCAGCACGCCGAACGCGATGAAGCACAGCAGCGTGACCCAGATCGGCAGCGATACGCCGAACAGCGTGAGCCCGCCGAGCGCGATGAACGTATCCGACGACACGCCGACCGCCTGCCCCTTCGACACGATGAAGCCGAGCCCGCGCACGATCTCCATCGTCGCGAGCGTCGTGATCAGCGCGTTGATGCGCAGGTACGCGATCACCGCGCCGTTCACGAAGCCGATCGCGGCGCCGGCCGCGACCGCCGCGACGATCGCGACGAACGTGTTGTCGGTCGCGTTCAGCACCATCGCGCACAGCACGCCCGAGAACGCGACGGTCGAGCCGATCGACAGGTCGAAGTCGCGCGACGCGAGACAGAACATCATCGTGCACGCGACCATGCCGATCTGCGAGATCGACAGCGCGAGGCCGAGCATGTTGTCGATCGAGAAGAAGTGATCGACCGTCAGCGACATCGTGATGAACATCACCGCGAAGATCGCGATGAGGCTGTACTCGGTGAGGTGCTGCCACCACTTCTGCCGGTCGCTTTGCTGTGGAACCAGCGCGTCGGCCGACTGCTTCACGGCTGCGCCGGCGAGGTTTTCCCTGACTTGCATGATTGTGTCTCCTGCTCCTGCATCGCGCGGCCCACGCCGCGCCTGGTCGATTCGAATGTCGTGCGCCGCGTCAGGCCGCCTGGGCGGCGCTCGTCTGCGGCAGCGCGAGGTTCAGCACCGCGTGCTCGTTCGCCTGTTCGCGCGGCAGCTCGCCCGCGATCCGGCCTTCGCGCATCACGACGATGCGATCGGACACGCCGAGCACTTCCGGCAGCTCCGACGACACCATCACGATCGCGCAGCCGCGCTCGGCGAGCCGGTAGATCACGTCGTAGATCTCGTGCTTCGCGCCGACGTCGATCCCGCGCGTCGGCTCGTCGAGGATCACGACCTTCAGGTCGGGCTCCGCGAGCCAGCGCGACAGGATCGCCTTCTGCTGGTTGCCGCCGGACAGGAAGCGGATCTTCTGCCGCCGGTTCGGCGTCTTGATCTTCAGCCGCTGGATGAAGCGGTCGGCCGTTTCGCTTTCGGTCTTGCGGTCGATGAACAGCCCCGCGCGCAGCGAATGGCGGCGGCAGCTGATGTTGATGTTCTCCGCGACCGACGCGATCGCGATGATCCCTTCTTCCTTGCGGTCCTCGGGGCACAGCACGATGCCGTGGCGAATCGCGTCGCCGGTGCGCTTCACGTCGATGCGCGCGCCGTCGAGCGTCAGCACGCCCGCGCGCCGGCGGTCCGCGCCGTACACGAGCCGCATCAGTTCGCTGCGGCCCGCTCCGACCAGCCCGAAGAAACCGACGATCTCGCCCGCGCGCACCGAGAAGCTCGCGGGTTCGCGCAGCGCCGGGCCGTCGACGCCTTCGGCGGAAAACCGCACGTCGCCGAGCGCGCGCGGCGCGTAATGGTAGATGTCCGAAATCTCGCGCCCGACCATCTCGGCGACGAGCCGCTCGCGCGGCACGTCGGCGAGCGCATCGTGCGACGCGATCTTGCGCCCGTCGCGGAAGATCGTGCACGCATCGCACAGCCGGTAGATCTCGTCCATCCGGTGCGAGATGTAGATCAGCGCGCGGCCCTGCGCGCGCAGGTCGTCGACGAGCTTGAACAGCACCTCGGTCTCGCGATGCGACAGCGAGCTCGTCGGCTCGTCGAGCGCGATCACGCGCGCATTGCGCATCAGCGCCTTGCAGATCTCGACCATCTGCCGCTGAGCGATCGACAGCCGCCCGAGCTTCGCGTCGGGATCGAGATCGACGCCCATCGCGGCGAGCCGCTCGCGCACGTAGCGCTTCGCCTCGCGCTTTTTCACCCAGCCGAACGCGTTCGGCAGGCGGCCGAGCAGCAGGTTTTCCGCGACCGTCAGGTCGGGTACGTACTGCAGCTCCTGGTGAATCACCGCGATGCCGGCCGCGATCGACGCCGCCGCACTCGCGAACTGCATGGGCTGGCCGTCGACCAGCACGCTGCCCGCATCGGGCTGGTATTCGCCGCCGAGAATCTTCAGCAGCGTCGACTTGCCCGCGCCGTTCTCGCCCATCAGGCCATGCACCTCGCCCGCATGCACGTCGAACGAGATGCCGTCGAGTGCGCGCACGCCGGGAAATACCTTGCCGATATTGTCAAAACGCAGTGCCGCTGACACGTCGTCTCCCCACTTCCTGTTCCATCGACCGCCGGCCGCCGCATTGCCGCGGCAGCCGGCGGGCCGCTTACTTCGACGCGAGCCCCATCTCCTCGCGCACCTTCGACACGTTGTCGCGCGTCGCGAGCATCCCCGTCGTCAGCGTCAGCGCCGGCGGTGCCTTGCCCTGCGTGATCCACGTGTACATCAGGTCCGAGGTTTCCTCGCCGTGGCGCTTCGGGCTGATGATCACGGTGCCGTAGAAGCCCGTCGGCTGCGGCTTCTTGAACTCGTTCAGCGCCGAATCGGAACCGCCGATGCCGATGCCGATCATGTTGTCCGCCTTGAAGCCGCGCCCTTCGGCCGCGCGCACCGCGCCAAGCACGGCCTCGTCGTTCAGGCCGTACGCGACCCAGTGCTTGAACTGCGGGTTCTTCGTCAGCGCGATGTTCGCCGCGTTGAATGCGTTCTCGGTGTCGGTCTTCGCCTGCGGAGCCGCGATCACGTTCGCCTTCGGAAAGCCGGCGGCCACCAGCGCGTCGGTCGCGCCGCTCGTGCGGTCGTGCGCGGTCGGCAGCTGCTCGTAGGTGATGTCGATCGCGCCGACCTCCTTCACGTTCCAGCCGCGCTTCTTGATCTCGGCCGCGATGCCGTCGCCGACCTGCTTGCCGATGTTGTACGCGGAGATCCCCATGTGCGGCACCGCTTCGATCGGCTTGCCCGCGCCGTCGACGAGGCGGTCGTCGACCGTCATCATCTTCAGGTTGTGCGACTTCGCCTTCGCGACGATGCCCGGCCCGAGCTTCACGTCGGGCGTGCAGATGATGAAGCCCTGCACCTTCTGCGCCGACAGGTTGTCGATCGCGCTCATCACCTTCTCGCCCGACGGCGCGCCGATCTTCACGAGCGTGAAGCCCTTGTCCTTCGCGGCCATCTCGGCGAACTTCCACTCGTCCTGGAACCACGGCTCTTCCGGCTGCTTCACCAGAAAGCCGATCTTGACCGGGTCGGCCGCGTGCGCAACCGGGCTACCCATCACCACCGCGGCTGCCGCGGCCAGCGTTACGAACGTTCTGCGTTTCATCTCCAGTGTCTCCTTGTTTTCATCGAACAGGATGTAGCCGCTTGTTGGTTTCGACGCAGCGTGCGCGCGGCCGTCGCACGTGCGGTCTTTCGAATCGTTGCGTCAGTCGTGGTACAGCGCCGCACGCCCGCCGTCGACGGTGATGCACGCGGCATTGATGAACGGCGCCTCGTCGGACGCCAGGAACACGGCCGTCATCGCGACCTCGTCGGGCCGGCCGATCCGCTTCATCGGCTGCAGCGCGAGCGTCTCGGCGCGCGCGGCGGCCGGATCGGGCTGCGCGTCCCACCAGTCGCGCGTGAGCTGCGTCTCGATGTAGCCCGGCGCGATCGCGTTCACGCGCACGTTGCGCGCCGCGTATTCGATGCCGAGCGCGCGCGTGAGCCCCAGCACGCCGTGTTTCGCGACCGGGTACGGAAAGCAGCCCGGGATGATCCGGAACGCATGCGTCGACGCGATGTTCACGATGCTGCCGCGGCCGCGCTCGACCATGCCTTCCAGCGCCGCGCGGCAGCCGTGCCACACGCCGTCGAGATCGACCGCGAAGCAACGGCGCCAGTCGTCGTCGGTCATCGTCAGCGGATCGGCGAACACGTTGATGCCCGCGTTGTTCACCAGCACGTCGAGCGGGCCGAATGCCGCTTCGGTCTGCGCGAGCGCATCGCGCACCGCCTCCTGCCGTGCGACGTCCGCCTGCAGCGGCAGCACGCGCGCGCCGTCGAATTCGCGTGCAATCGCGGCGGCCGTGTGCTGCGCCTGCGGGAAGTCGAGATCGACGAGCGCGACGGCGGCGCCCTCGCGAACGAACGCGCGGGCGATCGCGGCGCCGATGCCCCGGCCCGCGCCCGTCACCATCGCGACCTTGCCCGCGAGGCGGCCCATCATGCCGCTCCGCCGCGCGCGACGCGCAGGCCGGCCTGGAACGCGCGTGCGTTCGCCGCCGTCGTGTCGGCCGACTGGCCGGGCCGGTAAAGCGCCGAGCCGAGCCCGAAGCCGTTCGCGCCGGCGCTGAGGAACGGCTCCATGTTGTCGGGCGAAATTCCGCCGACCGGAATCAGCGGCACCGCGCGGTCGATCACCGCGCGCCATGCCTTCACGACCGTCACGCCGAGCTGCTCGGCCGGGAACATCTTCAACACGTCGGCGCCGTTCGCGAGCGCCGCGAACGCTTCGGTCGGCGTCGCGACGCCCGGTGCGCTCGCGAGGCCGCGCTCGCGTGCACGCCGTATCACGGCCGCGTCGCTGTGCGGCATCACGATCAGCGCGCCGCCCGCGTCCTGCACGCGGTCGACATACTCGGCACGCAGCACGGTGCCCGCGCCGACGATCGCATCGCCGGGCAACGCGCGCCGCAGCTTTGCGATGCTGTCGAACGGATCCGGCGAGTTGAGCGGTACCTCGACGATCCGGAAACCGGCTTCGTACAGCGCATGCCCGTGATCGGCCGCGTCGGCGGGCGTGATCCCGCGCAGGATCGCGATCAGCGGGCACGCATCGAACGCGCGCATCAATGCGGCGTGAGGTGCGTACGACGCGGGCAACGTAAGGTCGGACGGCATGACTGGGTTCCTCTGCAATCGGTTCATTGGTCGGCCAGGACAGGCTCGCCGTCCGCGCGCACGAGCCCGGCGCGCGACGCGATCCGCCACAGGCCGCGCTCGGTCGCATGCGCGACGACCCGCGCGTGCGTGTGGCCGAATACGTGGAGCGCATCGATGTAGCGCGCACACAAGCCGTCGGCGCCGATCAGCAGCAGCGGCTGGTCCGCGAGCGCGATGCCGCGCTCCGCGAGCATCGCGTCGAGCGCATTGAGTTCATGGCCGATCAGCAGGCCGGACAGGTAGTCGCCCTGCGCGTCGGGCGCGAGCCGGTCGGTCAGGCCGAGCGTGCGCGTGCTGAAAATCGTCGCGAGCAATCCCGTGCGCTGCGCGCCGCGCGCGACCGACACGCCGTGCACGAACGCCGCGCGATCGGGCAACGCGCCCGCGCGCATCGTGCGGCCGAGAATCGTGTGGTCGCGCAGCGCCGCGAACAGCTCGCCCGTCATGAAGGTCTGGAAGCGCTCGATCAGCCCGTCCTTGACCCACGCCCATTTGGCATGCGTACCCGGCAAACCGATCAGTACCCCTGAACGATCTGCATCAAGCGTGGGATCGCTCGCGAGCGCGCCGAATATCTGCGTTTCTTCGCCGCGCATCACGTCGGGCAATTCGCCCGTCGCGATCACGCCCGGCACGATCGATACCGTCGCGCCGCGCGACGTCGTCACCGTGATGAGGCCCGCGACGAGCGCGTCGGCGCCGGCCGGCACCGCGACGTACGGCGCCTCGCGCCAGCCCTGTGCGCTGCCGACCATCCCGGCGGCGAGCACCGGCAGGCCGGGCGTGCGGTCGAGCCAGTCGCCGCATGCTTCCTCGAACACCGCGTCGAACGCGCGCGCGCCGCCGCCCGGCACGTGCATGACGCCCGCCGCACGGCTGCGCGTGTCGATGAGCGCGCCGTGCGCGTCGTACAGATACGCGCGCAGCGACGTCGTGCCCCAGTCGAGCGCGATCAGCGACGGGGGGGCGGAGCGTGCATCCGGATCGGTCCGGGTCGAAGTCGTCATCGTTTGATCCTGCGGGTACCCTGCGGCGGGCTCCAGCCCAGTTCCGCGGAAATGGCTCGCGCTTCGCGCTGCACGAGCGGAATCAGTTCGTCCATCCGGTCGTGCGGCATGTACGGAATCGTGCTCGCGACCGACACGGCCGCGACGATCGCGCCCGATGCGTCGCGGATCGGCGCGGCCACGCAGCGGATCGACGCCTCGTTCTCCTCGAGGTCGAACGTATAACCGCCGGCCGCGTAATGGGCCATGCGCTGCAGGAACGCGCTCGTCCCCGGCCGGTTGTCGGGCTTGAAATTGACGCCGGCCAGCGCGCGCCGCGCGGCCTCGAACAGCGAGCGCCACAGGTCGGGATCGAGGTCGAGCATCATCGCCTTGCCGATGCCCGTCGATGCGAGCGGCATCCGGTGGCCGACGCGCGAGCGCATCTCGAGGCCGCGCGTACCGGGAATCTTGTCGATGTACAGCACGTCGTCGCCGTCGCGCACGCCGAGGTGAATCGTGTCGAGCGTCGCTTCCGCGAGCGCTTCGAGATGCGGACGCGCCACTGCGGTGAGCGGCATCTGCTCGAGCGCGATCGTACCGAGCTCGATCAGCTTCGGGCCGAGCAGGTAGCCGCCCTGCACCTGGCGCAGGTAGCGCGCCTGCACGAGGCTGCTGACGAGGCGGTGCGTCGTGCTGCGTGTCGTACCGAGCGCGGCGCCGATCGCGCGCATGTCGCGCGCGCCGTTCGCGATCGCCTCGAGGATCGCGAGACCGCGCAGCAGCGTCTGCGTGCCGGCCTGCTGTGCGGCGAGATCGAGCGGCGTGCTGGTCACGCCGATGCTGTCGGTCAGCGACCCATCGTCCGGCGTCGCGCGCCGGGCATCGAGGGCAAGGGATACGGGCATCTTGGTCATGGGGCGGGCTTCTTCAACGGAATCGGTGAAGCCGCTCGCGCGGCGCCGGAACTGCGTCCGGTGCTGCGGCGTGGCGGCGGTCGATGCACCGAATAAGGCGCCCGGCGAACTTCATGGAATGTGTCTCCGTGTGCGTCGGGCGCCGCGCGATGCGTGGGTCCGAAGCTGTCGATGTGCTTCGGATTGTAGGAGCGCACGCACTCGTCTCCAATATTTGAATGCGTTGTCCAGATAATGAGAATTCAGACGAGGTACGCTGCACGCGCGACGCGACGGCCGCGCCATGTGCTCGGGGGCGGAACCCGCCGCTCAGCAGGTTCCGCCCCCGTTTGTTCACAACGCGCCGCGCTTACTGCTGGCTCGTGCTGCGTGCCTGCATGTAGCGCTGCACGTCGGCGAACGACACGCGGCCGCTGCCGCCCGAATCGATCTGCCGGAAGTGGTTCGCGACATAACCGAGGCCGGCCGCGCGCGCCTGCGCCTCGGTGATCGAACCCGTGCTCTGCGTGTCGGCCGTGTCGAACTGCCGCGCGAGCTTGCGCACCACCTGCGCATGCAGCGCGGCGCCCGTCGTCTGCGTGCCGGCGGTCGGCTTGCGCGCGGCCGGCGGCACGTACGGATCGCCGAGTTGCGCCTGGCGCGCGCGCGCCGGTGCTGCGGCGTCGCTCGCCTGTGCGAACGCGGATACGGATGCTGCAGCGGCGGCGCAAACGAGCGCGGCGGCAACGACGATGAAACGATTCTTCATATCAGGCTCCAGTCTGGAATGAGGTCGTCGACGGCTGGCGAGGCGCCGTCGGGGGCGCCTCGCCTGCCCGGCGCAGCATCAGTGCGCGGCCGCGTTGTAGAAGGTCACGAGGTCGGCTTTCTCCTGCGGACGCGACGTATCGTCGAGATAGACCATGTGTCCGCCCTGATAGTCCTTGATCGTCAGGTTCGGTTGCGTCCCGAGCCGCGCGAGGTCGAGCTCGGTCTGGTAGAACGGCGTCGCAATGTCGTGATACCCGTTCAGCGACAGCACCTTCAACGACGGATTCAACGTCAGCGCCGCGGCCAGATCGGGGATCGTGTCGGGCATCGCGAGGCCGTCGTGCGTCCAGTCCCACGTGTTGATCGCATTGCTGCTCAACGAGTAGGCCGACTGCGCGGTGTACTTCAGCTCGTTCGGCAGATAGCTGCCGATCGTGTCGGTGAACGGCTTCGTGATGAACGAGCTCGACGGATCGCCGTCCGCCGCGAGCGGGCTCGACACCGGCACGTTCACGCGCGCGTCGTAGCGGCCGATCAGCGTGCCCGGGATCAGCGACAGCTGGAAGCTGTTGTCGAAGAAGGTCGGGATCACGTTGAAGTTCGCGTTCCACAGCGCCTGCTTCACGCCGGTCGAGCTCGCCATCGTCGTGACGAGACTCGGCGGCGGCGGCGTATGGCTCGCCAGGTACGCGTTCACCGCGGGCACGTAGCTGCCGGCCGTCAGCTGGCGCATCTGGTCCGCATACTGCGGCAGGTTCGACGGATTCGGATTGTCGAGCTGGTAATACGCGCCGACGGTGCCGTAGGACGGCACGAAGCCCGCGCAGCTCACCGGGCTCGAGCCGTTGTTCGAGTTGCCGACATAGTCGCTCGCCATGTCGCAGTTCGTGTTGTAGTTCAGGATCGACGACTGCAGCACGAGGCCGGTGAGCTTCACGCCGGCCGTCTCGAGCAGGTTCGCGAGCACGTCGGTGCGCGGCGTGCCGTACGACTCGCCGAACAGGTATTTCGGCGAATCGTTGCGCTGGTTCACGGCCAGGTAGCGTGTCACGAAATCGCGGAACGCGCCGCCGTCCTGGTCGACGCCCCAGAACGTCTGGTTCGTGTTCGGCGCGATCGCTTCGGAAAAGCCGGTGCCGATCGCATCGACGAACACGAGGTCGGTCGTGTCGAGCAGGCTTTCCTGGTTGTCGACGAACGGGAACGTCGACGCGTTCGCGTTCGGGTCGCCGGTCTGGACCCGCCGCGGGCCGAACGAGCCGAGGTGCAGCCACACCGATGCCGAGCCGGGGCCGCCGTTGTACAGGAACGTGACGGGCCGCTTCGCCGCGCTCTGGTTGTCGGCCGTGTAGGCGACATAGAAGAACGACGCTTCGGGCGCGCCCGTCTGCGGATTGCGCGCGACGAGGTGGCCGGCCGTGGCCGTGTAGCGGATCGTCTTGCCGTTCAGCGTGATCTGGTGATGTGTGACGGCGGCCTTTTCAACCGCGGCGGATGCGTCGAGCGACGCGTTCGCGCTCGACGAATAACTGTTCGGATCGTTGTACGCCCTGTCCACCTGACTGGCGGGATCGGCTGAGCTGTCGGCGCTCGCAGCAGCGGACGATGTCACGTCGTCGTTGCAGGCCGTCAGAATCAGCGAAGAAAAAACCACCCCCAACAACAGCTTCGCTTTGCTCGCTGGCATCGTTGCTTTCCTTCTCTCGGATGTTTTTTGTGTCGAGCAGCCGGATAAGCCGCCCCCCGCCTCGATTGCGGCCGATAAGCCGAGGCGCTGGCCAATATACGCGAGCACATCGGCTTTGAAAAATTTGGAAATATTTGGCCGGCGACCGGTGCGGCGCACACCTTTCAGGAATGCTTCGATTCACGAAACGTTGCATTTCACGCTGCTTTCAACGCCTTTCGCGTTTACCCGGGAATGCTAAAAAACTGCGGAATTCGTGCCATATCGGCAAACAAAATCGCGCGATCACCGGCATTGCTCAGCAAAGCGAAATAGATGAATTCGTCTAAAGGATGCGGCCCGAAATGCGCGCGACACGAATGCGCTGCAGTGCACAAGCGGCGCATCGGCGGCGAAACGGGCAATACGACGGCGCGAGCGCGCCGTTCACTCCGATTGCGGAAGCTCGGCCGCGCCCATCCGGCGGGCGATGATCGCCGCGCGCTGGGCCTGGTAGGCCGAGCCGCGATGCGCGTCGAACCAGCGCGGCTTCGGCAGCATCACCGCGAGACGCGCCGACTGCCACGCACCGAGCCGGCTCGCGGGAATCCTGTAGTAATAGCGCGCGGCCGCTTCGGCGCCGTACACGCCTCGGCCCCATTCGACGGAATTCAGGTAGATCTCGAAGATCCGTTCCTTGTCGAGCACCGTTTCGAGCATCCACGTGATGATGAGCTCCTGCCCCTTGCGGATATAGCTCTTCTCGCGCGACAGGAACAGGTTGCGCGCGAGCTGCTGCGTGATCGTCGAACCGCCCGCGACAATGCGGCCGCGCGCCTTGTTCTTCTCCCACGCCTGCAAGATCGCGTCGACGTCGTAGCCGTTGTTGGTCGCGAAGGTGGAGTCTTCGGATGCGATCAGCGCGCGCTTCAGGTTGCGCGAGATCTGGTCGTACGGCACCCACTGGTGCTGGATCCGCGCAGGCGGCGTGTCGCGCGACAGCCACCATGCGTCGGTGCGCATGAATGCGGTCGAGCCGGGGTTCACGAACGACCACAGCGCGATCTGCGCGAGGTAGAACAACTGCGTCGCGAGCCACGCGCCCGCGAACACCGCCCCCGCATAGACGACCCAGCGGGCCGGGCTCACCGTCCGCGTGCGCTGCGTGCCGCTTACCGCCACCACGTGCCGCGCTCCGTTCAGCTCGCCGCGAGCGCCTGGCGCAGCGCGGCAAGCACCGGTGCACCGTCCGGCCGCACGCCGCGCCAGATGAAGAACGATTCGGCCGCCTGCTCGACGAGCATCCCGAGCCCGTCGGCAGTGCGTGCGCCGAGCGATGCCGCATGCTGCATGAACACGGTCGGCTGCGCGCCGTACATCATGTCGTACGCCAGCGTGCCCGCGCCGAATGCGGCCGCGTCGCACTCCGGCAGCGCGGCGTCGAGGCTGCCGGCCGTCGCATTGACGATCACGTCGTACGGCTCCGCGCGCACCACGCCGGGGCCGCCGCCCGCGAGCGTGCAGCCCGCATCGTGCGCGGCCTGCATGAACTGGCCGACGAGCGCCTCGGCCTTGCTTGCGGTGCGGTTCACGATCGTGATCGACAGCGGCGCGCGCTCGAGCAGCGGCAGCACGACGCCGCGCGCGGCGCCGCCCGCGCCGAGCAGCAGGATGCGTGCGCCCGCGAGCGACACGCCGAGATTCGTTTCGATGTCGCGCACGAGGCCGACGCCATCGGTGTTGTCGCCGTAGATGCTTCCGTCGGCATCGATGCGCAGCGTGTTCACCGCGCCCGCTGCCGCCGCGCGCGGCGACAGCGTGTCGGCAAGCGCATGCGCTTCGAGCTTGAACGGCACCGTCACGTTCGCACCGCGACCGCCTTCGGCGACGAACGCGCGCACGGCCGCTTCGAAGCCGTCGACCGGCGCGAGCCGGTGCGCGTACTCGATCGCCTCGCCGGTCTGCGCAGCGAACTGCGCGTGGATGAACGGCGACTTGCTGTGCGCCACCGGGTTGCCGAACACTACGTAGCGGTCAGCCCCGCTCGTCGACGCAACCGCGTTCATGATGCGCGCCCCTCTTCGCTGTCGTTGCCGCTCGCGGCTTCGCCGCCCTCACCTGCCGCCGCGCCGTCCGCTTCGGCCAGCGCTTCCGCCTCGGTTTCGGCCGAAGCGTCTTCCGCATCGATCAGCGTGTCGTCGCCGCCTTCGGCGTCATCCTCTTCCTCGGCCGCATCGCCGCTGGTCACGGTCGGCGCGTCGAGCACGTTCAGCAGCCGCACCGATGCCTCGATCGTCAGCTCGTCGAGCGACATCACGTCGAGCAGCACGCGCGTGCCGCGCGCGTGCACGCCGAGCCCCGGCACGTGCAGCAGCAGCGGAATTTCCTCGAGGCGCACGAGATCGCCCTTCACGACGCTCGCGACGACCTGCTTCTTCTGCTCCTGCGCGAGCCAGCGCAGGCACCAGAAATATTCCATCCGGCGCTGGTAGTCGGCATACGCGGTGTAGGTGTCGTCGAAGCCCTGCACGACCGCGTACAGGTCGGCGTCCTTCGGCTTGAACGGCGCGGCGAGCTTGGCGGTGACGCCATGCTGCACGCATGCGAGCAATTGCCACTGGTTCACGAGGTCGACGTAGCGGCGCAGCGGCGACGTGCTCCATGCGTACTGCGGCACGCCGAGGCCTTCGTGCGGCGCGGCCGTCGTCTGCATCCGCGTGCGCTTCGGGCCCGGCGCGCCGAAGCCGCGCTGCGAGCGGTAGATGCCGGGCACCGTGTGGTCGTGCAGGAACGCGCCCCAGGTCGAGTTCGCGAGGATCGCGAGCTCCGACACGATCAGGTCGAGCGGCGAACCGCGGCGGCGTGGCGTGATCGACACGTGCTCGCCGTCGACGTAGAAATTGTAGTCGGTGTTGCGCTGCACTTCGCGCTTCAGGCCGTAGCCCGCGCGCGCGAGCTGCCGCTTTTCGAACAGCGCCTGCGCGAGCGGCCACAGCACGGCGATGTCGTCCTTGTGCGGGTAGTCGCCGGTGCCGGCCGCGAGCGTCTCTTCGTTGACGAGCTCGTCCAGCGTGTTGTGACGCAGGTTGTTCTTCACGAACACGAGTTCGGCGCGCGTCTCGTTCGCGACGATGTCCTGCGTTTCGCGGTTGACGATGATGTACAGCGACAGCGCCGGGCGGTAATCGCCCTCCTTCAGCGTGAACACGTCGACGACATCGTCCGGCAGCATCGTGATCTTGTCGCCCGGCATGTAGACGGTCGACAGGCGCGTGCGCGCGATCGCGTCGACCGCGTCGCCGCGCACGATGCCGAGCGCCGGCGCCGCGATGTGCACGCCGATCCGCACGCGGCCGTCGGACAGGTGTTCGACCGAGAACGCGTCGTCGATTTCGGTCGTCGTGATGTCGTCGATCGAGAACGCCTCGACGTTCGCGCGCGGCAGGTCGTCCGGCAGCGCGCCGACCGCGACAGGCGGAAAGCCCGTGCCGTGCGGGAAGAATTCCGCGAGGAAACGCGCCTCGTGCAGCGCACGCGGCGACGCGATGCCGCCGCAGTCGAGCATCAGCCGCGCCGGCGACACGCCGCGCGCGCCGGCCGCCGCTTCCATCGCCTTGTATTCGATCGCGTTCTTGTCCGGCCGCGTCAGCAGCCCGAGCACCTTGCCCGCGAACGCTTCCGGCAGCTTGCCGGCCTTCAGTTCCTCTTCATACTGCACCTGGACCAGCGCCTGCTGGCGCTTGCGCTCGAGCGACGCGAGCGCCATCTTGAGCTGCTCTTCCGGCGCGCGCTGGTACTGGCCGCGCCCCTTGCGGCGGAAGTAGACGGGCGAGCCGTGCAGCCGCAGCACCAGCGCCGCGCGCTCGACCGGGCCGTACGCCGCGCCGAAGTACTCCTCGGCCAGCGACGTATACGCGAACTCGTCGGCCGGCGCGCATTCCCACAGGAAATCCAGATCGATCTGCTGCGCGGCCGTATCGGCCTCCTGCATCAGTTCGCCCGCGGCCGGCTTGTCGAATTCGATCAGCACGTCTTTCGCGCGCACCTTCGCACGCCGCCCGCCGGGCAACTCGACCTGAAATGCGTCGCCCTGGCGCGACAGCACGCTGCCCGCCTTGAAACTGCCCGATTCCTCGAAGAAAACGTTCACTCAATACTCTCGTTCAGACTGCCGGGCGCCGCGTCGGCGGCGCCGCATGATGATGGGGATTCGATCGGCACGTGGCCGGTTTATCGCGCTTTTCCGTCGCAAAACGCGAGAACGTCGTCGACATAGTCGGCAAATTCGCTGATGCCGTGATCGCTGCCTTCGATCACGTGCGTTTTCGCGCCGGGGTAATGGGCCAGCATCTCGCGGTAGTCGAGCACTTCGTCGCCGGTCGCCGCGAACAGATAGTAGCGTTCGGCACGCGTGATCGCCGGCACGCGCAGCGCATCGAGCTCGTGTAGGTGATGGCGCTCGACGACGATTGTGCCGCCGCCGTGCCACAGCGGCTGTTCGCCCAGATGCTGCTCGAGATCGCGCTGCGGCACGATGGCCGGATTCAGCAGCACGGCCTTCCAGCCGTGCTTTTCGGCCAGCCACGTGGCGTAGTAGCCGCCGAGCGAGCTGCCGATGACGGTCACGTCGCGCGCACCGGCAACCTCGGCTTCCGCGACGGCGATCGCGTCGAGCGGCGACACGGACAGCGACGGGCAACGCCACTCGGCCGTACGGCCGAGTTCGGCCATGCGCGCGGCGAGCAGCCTCGACTTCTGCGATTCCGGCGACGACCGGAAGCCGTGCAGATACAGGATCACGTGCGGCTCCCGAGCGCATCGAGCAGCTTCTGGTGCACGCCGCCGAAGCCGCCGTTGCTCATCACGAGCACGTGGTCGCCCGGGCGCGCGGCCTCGGTGACGGCCTTCACCAGCAGGTGCAGATCGTCGAACGCGCGCGCCTTGTCGCCGAGCGGCGCGAGCGCCTCGCCGAGATTCCAGCCGAGCGCGTCGCGCCCGGTCGGCGCGCCGTAGCCGAACACGAGATCGGCATCGGCCAGGCTCGCGGGCAATTGCGCCTTCATCACGCCCAGCTTCATCGTGTTCGAGCGCGGCTCGAGTACCGCGAGGATGCGGGCATTCCGGCTACCGATGCGCGCACGAAGGCCGGCGATCGTGGTTTCGATTGCGGTCGGATGGTGCGCGAAGTCGTCGTAGACGGTCACGCCGTCCACGCTGCCGCGCACTTCCATGCGGCGCTTGACGTTGCGGAACGCTGCGAGGGAGGCTGCGGCCTGCGCGGGCGGCACGCCGACGTGGCGCGCGGCGGCGATCGCCGCGAGCGCGTTCATCCGGTTGTGATCGCCCTGCACCTGCCACGCGACTTCGCCGACGCGCTCCGCGTGCGAATACACGGCAAAGCGCTCGTCGACCGGCACGCCGTCCTCGGCCGGCAGCGCCTGCCAGCCGCCGTCGACGCCGAACCGCTCGACCTCGCTCCAGCAGCCGCGCGCCAGCACGCGCTCGAGCGCGTCCGAGCGGCCGTTCGTGACGATCCGGCCGACACCGGGCACGGTGCGCACGAGGTGATGGAATTGCGTTTCGATCGCGGCGAGATCCGGGAAGATGTCGGCGTGATCGAATTCAAGGTTGTTCAGCACCGCGGTGCGCGGCCGGTAGTGGACGAACTTCGAGCGCTTGTCGAAGAACGCCGTATCGTATTCGTCGGCCTCGATCACGAAGAAGCTCGAATCGGTGAGCCGCGCCGACACCCCGAAGTTCAGCGGCACGCCGCCGATCAGGAAACCCGGGTTCAGGCCCGCGTCTTCCAGCAGCCACGCGAGCATCGACGACGTGGTCGTCTTGCCGTGCGTGCCCGCGACCGCGAGCACCCATTTGCCGGCCAGTACGTGCTCGCCGAGCCACTGCGGACCCGACACGTACGGCAGGCCGCGATCGAGGATCGCCTCCATCAGCGGATTGCCGCGCGTGACGACGTTGCCGATCACGAACAGGTCCGGTTTCAGGTCGATCTGTTCGGCGCCGTAGCCCTCGATCAGCGTGATGCCCTGCGCCTCGAGCTGCGTGCTCATCGGCGGATAGACGCCCGCGTCGCAACCCGTCACCGTGTGGCCCGCCTCGCGCGCGAGTACGGCGAGACCGCCCATGAAGGTGCCGCAGATGCCAAGAATGTGGATGTGCATAGATGAATGCTTTCGCGCCGCCGGGCGCCGTCGATTCGGAAAAGATGCGTCTGCGGCGCGCCGGACAGGCCGTGCGACCGGCGCTCGTCGCCGCGACACAAAGAGCAGTATTGTAACTGACGGCCTGCCGTGCCCGGCGGCCCGAACGATGCGCGCGAACGCCTCCGGCGCGCCGGGCGGCAGGCCGCCGCACCCGTGATCGGGCGCCGCGGCGATCTAGTATGATTGCCGGATCATGTCTCGCAAACCTCTTGTCGACCCGCGGCGCGTCCGCGAGGAAATCGCCCAGTCAGCCGCCCGCCTGATCGCGGAGGACGGGCTGGACTATGCCGGCGCGAAACGCAAGGCCGCGCGCCAGTTGCTCGGCGATTCGCGCGTTGCCGGCGAATGGCTGCCGGATAACGACCAGATCGAGGAAGAACTGCGCGAGTACCTCGCACTGTTCCAGAGCGACACGCAGCCGGACGAACTGCGCCTGCTGCGCGAGATCGCGCTCGACTGGATGCGCCGGCTCGCCGAATTCCGTCCGTATGTGACGGGCGCGGTGCTGAACGGCACCGCAAACGCACATTCGGACATCCATCTGCAGGCATTCACCGACAACCCGAAGGACGTCGCGATCTGCCTGCTGAACCAGAACATCCAGTACGACGTATCCGAAACACGGCACTTCGCGGGCCGCGGCGACGTCGAGACGCTGAGCTTCCTGTGGCGCCCGCGGCGCGACGTGGACGCGATCGGCATCCACCTCGCGCTCTATGCGAGCGACGACCTGCGCGGCGCGGTCAAGGCCGACTCGCGCGGCCGGGTCGCGCGCGCGGATGCCGCCGCACTGCGCACGCTCGTCGAAGCAGGCAAAGCCCCTTCCGAACCTGAATGATTCAACGATGATGATGAAACGCATGTTGGCGCTCGCGGTGGTCGCCGCCGCCGCCGTCGCCGGCGGGATTACCGCCGGCCATTGGTTCCGCGGCAATGCCGACGACGGCGCCGCCGTCGCCTCGCCCGCCGCAGCGGGCAGCCCGGTCGACCAATTGTGGGCAGCAGCGCTGACGGGTGTCGACGGCAAGCCGGCCACGTTGTCCGCCTTCAAGGGCCAGAAGGTCGTTGTCAATTTCTGGGCGTCATGGTGCGGCCCGTGCGTCGAAGAGATGCCCGAGCTCGTCGCGCTATCGCATCAGTACAAGCAGAAAGACATCCGTTTCATCGGGATCGGCGTCGATTCCGAGCAGAACGTGAAGAACTTTCTGCAGAAGGTAAAGGTCGACTATCCGGTTTTCGTCAGCGGTTATGCGGGTGCGGATCTGGCCCGTAATTTCGGAAATACCGCCGGCGCGTTGCCGTTTACGGTCGTCATCGACGAAACCGGCAAGATTCGCGAGACAAAATTAGGACAAATCCAGCCGTCCGAGCTGAAAAAGACGCTCGACGCGCTGTAACCTGCCCGAACACCGGCCCGCACGTTCGCGGCAATTTGCCCGTCGATCGCCGCAATTTCGCGTGAATTCGCCGATACTTTGCATCCGCACCGGTAATTCTTGCAGGTCCGACGAACTCGGCCGTTCGGCAAAACTAGACAAATTTCTCTAAATAGCGCTAAAGTTCGCGCAATTCCGCAGAAATAGAAGCGACCATGACACGATTGCTGGTGCTGCACGGCCCCAACCTGAACCTTCTCGGCACCCGGGAACCGGAGGTGTACGGCCGCGTCACGCTGGCACAGATCGATCAGGCGCTTGCCGCGCGTGCCCGGGAAGCCGGCGCCGAACTGTCGTCGTTCCAGAGCAACCATGAAGGCGCGCTGGTCGACCGCATCCAGGCCGCGCGGGAGGAACAGACCGATTTCATCCTGATCAATCCGGCCGCGTATACGCACACGAGCGTCGCGATCCGGGACGCGATCGCCGGCGTTGGCATCCCGTTCGTCGAGGTTCACTTGTCGAACGTGCATCGCCGCGAAGCGTTCAGGCACCACTCCTACTTTTCCGACCAGGCCGAAGGCGTGATCTGCGGGCTCGGCTGGAAAGGTTATCTGTACGCGCTCGAGTACGCGCTGGACAAGCTGCAAGGCACGTCGCGCGGCTGAATTCGCGATCTAGATTCAGCGCCGGCTCCTAACCGGCGCTTTCACGTATTGAAAGGGGAATTCCCGATGGATCTTCGTAAGCTGAAAACTCTGATCGACCTCGTCTCCGAATCCGGCATCTCCGAGCTGGAAGTGACGGAAGGCGAAGGCAAGGTGCGCATCGTCAAGAACGCACCGCCGGTCTACGTACAGCCGACGGCTGGGTATGCCCCGCAAATCAGCGCGCCCGCTCCGTCGGCCGCGCTGCCGACCGACGGTGCCGCTGCACCGGCAGCCGGCGCCGCAGCCGCGCCGGCCGTCCCGCAGGGCCACGTCGTGACGTCGCCGATGGTCGGCACGTTCTATCGCGCGCCGTCGCCGGGCGCGGACCCGTTCGTCCAGGTCGGCGACACGGTCAAGGAAGGCCAGACGATCTGCATCATCGAAGCGATGAAGCTGCTCAACGAGATCGAGTCGGACAAGGCCGGCGTGATCAAGGAAATCCTCGTCGAGAACGGCCAGGCCGTCGAATACGGCCAGCCGCTTTTCGTGATCGGCTAAGCCCGCCGCGCGGCCTTCCGGCCGCGCGCCGCCGATGCTCGCCAGGCGCCGTTCGCGCGCCCCTCGAAGAGACGAATACTCGCTATGTTTGAAAAAATCCTCATTGCCAATCGCGGTGAAATCGCGCTGCGCATCCAGCGCGCGTGCCGCGAGCTCGGCGTCAAGACGGTGGTCGTCTACTCGGAAGCCGACAAGGAAGCCAAGTACGTGCGCCTCGCGGACGAAGCCGTCTGTATCGGCCCGGCCCCGTCGAACCTGAGCTACCTGAACATGCCGGCGCTGATCAGCGCCGCGGAAGTCACCGACGCCGAGGCGATCCACCCCGGCTACGGCTTCCTGTCGGAGAACGCCGATTTCGCGGAACGCGTCGAGCAATCGGGCTTCACGTTCATCGGCCCGCGCCCGGAAACGATCCGGATGATGGGCGACAAGGTCACCGCCAAGCAGACGATGATCAAGACCGGCGTGCCGTGCGTGCCGGGCTCGGAAGGTGCGTTGCCGGATGATCCGAAGGAGATCGTCAAGATTGCGCGCGCGATCGGCTATCCGGTCATCATCAAGGCGGCGGGCGGCGGTGGCGGGCGCGGGATGCGCGTCGTGCACACCGAGGCCGCGCTCGTCAACGCGGTCAACATGACCCGCGAGGAAGCCGGCCGTGCGTTCGGCAACCCGCAGGTGTACATGGAGAAGTTCCTCGAGAACCCGCGCCACATCGAGATCCAGGTGCTATCCGATGCGTTCAAGAACGCGATCTGGCTCGGCGAGCGCGACTGCTCGATGCAGCGCCGCCACCAGAAGGTGATCGAGGAAGCGCCGGCGCCCGGCATTCCGCGCCGCCTGATCGACCGCATCGGCGACCGCTGCGCGGACGCGTGCAAGAAGATGGGCTACCTCGGCGCGGGCACCTTCGAATTCCTGTACGAAAACGGCGAGTTCTACTTCATCGAGATGAACACGCGCGTGCAGGTCGAGCACCCGGTGTCGGAACTGATCACGGGCGTCGACATCGTGCAGGAGCAGATCCGCATCGCGGCCGGCGAGAAGCTCGCGCTGCGCCAGCGCGACATCCAGTTCCGCGGACATGCGATCGAATGCCGGATCAACGCAGAAGATCCGTTCAAGTTCACGCCGTCGCCGGGCCGGATCACGTCGTGGCATACGCCGGGCGGCCCCGGCGTGCGCGTCGATTCGCACGCCTACAATGGCTATTTCGTGCCGCCGAACTATGATTCGATGATCGGCAAGCTGATCACCTACGGCGCGACCCGCGAGCAGGCGATCAGCCGGATGCGCATCGCGCTGTCGGAAATGGTCGTCGAAGGCATCCAGACCAACATCCCGCTGCACCGCGAGCTGATGATCGACTCGAAGTTCGTCGAAGGCGGCACCAGCATCCACTATCTCGAAAACCGGCTCGCGCAGAAGCAGCAGGTCGCACCGGAAGAAGCGTAAGCATGAGCTATCGCGAACTCGTCGTCGAACTGGCCCGTGAGCACGCGGAGGCGCTGTCCGACGCGCTGCTCGACCTCGGCGCGCTGTCGGTGTCCGTCGAGGACGCCGACGCCGACACGCCCGACGAGCAGCCGCTTTTCGGCGAGCCCGGCCTCGTGCCCGATCGCACCGCGTGGCAGCACTCGCGCGTGGTCGCGCTGCTGTCGCCCGACCACGAGCCGGCCGTGCTGCTCGCGGCGGCCGCGAACGAGATCGGCCTCGCCGAGGCACCGAAATTCGACGTCCGCGAAGTCGAGGAACAGGACTGGGTGCGGCTCACGCAATCGCAGTTCGAGCCGATCCCGATCGGCGAGCGGATCTGGGTCGTGCCGTCGTGGCACGACGCGCCCGATCCCGACGCGCTCGTACTCGAACTCGATCCCGGCCTCGCGTTCGGCACCGGCAGCCACCCGACCACGCGCCTTTGCATGGAATGGCTCGAACAGTCGGTGAAGCCCGGCCAGTCGGTGCTCGACTACGGCTGCGGCTCCGGCATTCTCGCGATCCTCGCGAAGAAATGCGGGGCGAACCCCGTCATCGGCATCGACATCGATCCGCAGGCGGTCGAATCGGCACGGCAGAACAGCGAGCGCAACCGCGCGGAAGTCACGTACGGGCTGCCCGATGCGTGCCCGGACGGCGAATTCGACATCGTCGTCGCGAACATCCTGTCGAACCCGCTGAAGCTGATGGCGTCGATGCTCGCGTCGAAGGTCAAACCGGGCGGGCGCATCGCGCTGTCGGGCGTGCTCGCGCGCCAGGCGGACGAAGTCGCGGCCGTCTACGCGCGCTACATCGACATCTCGGTCTGGCGCGAACACGAAGGTTGGGTATGCCTCGCCGGAACCCGGCGGGAAAGCCATTAGAATAGCGCTGTCCTTCACTCTGGCCAGCAGGCCGCCCGGCTCGACATGCTTCTTGCGACGCGCTGCCCTCATTGCGAAACCGTCTTCCGCCTGCAGCAGGAACAGCTCTCGCTGCATGAAGGGCTCGTGCGCTGCGGGCATTGCCACGAAGTCTTCAACGCGTCGGAATCGCTCGTTCCCGAGCACGCGCGGCAGCCCGAACCGGCATTGACCGAAACGGCTGCCGCGCCGGACGCGGACGACGGCAACGCGCGCCATCAGGCCCCTCCTGCACGGCTTTTCACCGCCGACGCGCCGGCCGGGTCGCCGTCCGACACCGATTACAAGCCGGAAGGCTGGGACATGTGGGCGCCGTGGCTCGACGGCGGCGTCGATCCGTCGCTGCAGCACAACGTGCAGACCGTGCGCACCGCGCCGCTGGTGCCGCTCGCGCTCCCGGCCACCGATGCCGGCATCGTTCACCTGTCGGGTACGCCCGCGCCGTTCCCGTCCCCCGCCGAACTGGACGCATCCGCTGCCGCCGCGCAACCGGTCGAACCGCATTCGAAGCAGACGGAGCAGGAAACCGAAGCATCGCCCGCCCCCGTCGAGCACGACCCGCGTGAGCCCCGCTTCGTCGCCCACCTCCCGTCGGAAGCAGAAACCGCTGCCGACGACACCGAACCCGCGGGCAACGCGCACTTCGCAGTACCGGACGACGAGCGCGCTCCGCGCGAACCGCGTTTTGCATTCGCTCCGGCGCCGGCCGTAACCGCGCCCGAAATCGCACTCGAAACCGGATCCGAACCTGACGCCGTCACCCGGCACGACAAAACGCCTGTCGCGCCCGCCAACACGCCCGCCGCGCCATTCCCGGCCGCGCTGACCGACGACGATCGCCCGCACTTCGCCGTCACGCGCGAGACGCGCGCGCCGCAGCGGCGCGGGTTGCTCGGCGGCTTTTTCGGCGGCCTGGTCGCCGCGGTACTGGCCTTCCTGCTCGTCGCGCAACTCGCATGGTGGCAGCGCGAGACGCTGATGATCTACTGGCCCGTCACGCAGGGCTGGTTCCGGCAGGCCTGCGCGCCGCTCGGCTGCACGGTCGCGCCGCCGCGCGCGATCGACGGCCTGCGACTCGACGCGACCGACCTGCGCCAGCTCGACGGCCCGCGCGTGCTCGAACTGAAGGTGCCGCTGACGAACCGCTACCGCGTCGCCCTCGCGTACCCGTCGCTCGAACTGACGCTGCTCGACGACACCAATCACGTGACCGTTCGCCGCGTGCTCGCGCCGCGCGACTACGTGCGCCCGGGTACGCCGATCGACGCCGGGCTGCCGCCCGGCAAGACGCAGACGATGATCGTCCGCGTCGAAACGAACGGCACGCCCGCCTCGAATTTCCGCGTCCAGGTCTTCTATCCGTGACGCGCCGCGGCGCGCGCCTGCGCGCCCGTCTCAACCCGCGCGCCCGAGCGGCGCGCTATTTCGGAGCACGAACATGAGCAAAGTTACGCTGGGTGGCAACCCGATCGATCTCGCCGGCACGTTCCCGGCCGTCGGCGCCCAAGCCGCCGATTTCAAGCTGGTCGGCAAGGACCTCGCCGACCTGTCGCTCGCCAGCTTCGCCGGCAAGCGCAAGGTGCTGAACATCGTGCCGAGCCTCGACACACCGACCTGCGCGACGTCGACCCGCAAGTTCAACGAAGCCGCGTCGTCGCTCGACAACACGGTCGTGGTCGTCGTGTCCGCCGACCTGCCGTTCGCCGCCACGCGCTTCTGCACGACCGAAGGCCTCGCGAACGTCGTGACGGCTTCGACGTTCCGCACCGGCCGCGCATTCGCGAATGCGTACGGCGTCGACGTGACGAGCGGCCCGCTGAACGGCCTGACCGCACGTGCCGTCGTCGTGCTCGACGCGCAGGACAAGGTGATCCACGCGGAACTCGTCGGCGAGATCAAGGACGAGCCGAACTACGACGCCGCGCTCGCCGCACTGAAGTAACCCGCTGCCGCCCGGCCCTGCCGCGCGAGGCCCGACGAGGCCGTTCACGCGCCGGCCGGGCGGCCGCTTCCCTTTGCTCTCTACAGGAACGCACGCCTTGACTACGCTGATTTGCGGCTCGCTCGCCTACGACAACATCATGACCTTCGAAGGTCGGTTCCGCGAGCACATCCTGCCCGACCAGGTTCACCTTCTGAACGTGAGCTTCCTCGTGCCGACGATGCGACGCGAATTCGGCGGTTGCGCGGGGAACATCGCTTACGCGCTGCACATGCTCGGCGGCGATGCACGCATCATGGCGACGATCGGCGCGAACGACGCGGACCGCTATCTCGAACGCCTCGACAGCCTCGGCCTGTCGAAGGCCAGCGTGCGCGTGGTGCCCGAAACGCACACCGCGCAGGCCATGATCACGACCGATCTCGAAAACAACCAGATCACCGCATTCCACCCTGGCGCGATGATGCAGTCGCACCTGAATCGCGCGGACGAAGTGGCGGGCGTGAAGCTCGGCATCGTCGCGCCGGACGGCTTCGACGGGATGGTCCAGCACGCCGAGCAATTCGCGAAGGCCGGCGTCCCGTTCATCTTCGATCCGGGCCAGGGTCTGCCGCTGTTCGACGGTGCGACGCTGCGACGCATCATTGAACTCGCGACGTTCGTGGCGGTCAACGACTACGAAGGCAAGCTCGTCAGCGACAAGACGGGCTGGTCCGAACAGGAAATCGCCAGCCGGGTTCAGGCGTTGATCATCACGCGCGGCGAGCACGGCTCCACCATTCTTCACAAAAACGGCGAAGAACAGATTCCCGTCGTGGGTGCCGAGCGTGTCGTCGATCCGACCGGCTGCGGCGATGCCTTCCGGGGCGGCCTGCTGTACGGCATCGAGAATGACCTCGACTGGGCAACCACGGGCCGCCTCGCAAGCCTGATGGGCTCGATCAAGATCGCCCACCAGGGGCCCCAGACTTACGTACTGACGCGCGCCGAAATCGACGCGCGCTTCGAGGCTGCATTCGGTTACAGTCTCAATTGAATATTGTGGGAGAGCAAAGATGTTGACGAAAAAAAACCTCACGCTCGCGGCCATGCTGACGGCCACGCTGACCCTCGCCGGCTGCTTCACGGCCCCCGGTTCGGCGGATGTCTATAGCGTCGGCCAGGCGCAGCGCGAACAGACGGTCCGCATGGGCACGGTCGAAAGCGTCCGTGCGGTACGCATCCAGTCCGACGGCGGCGGCAGCGCGATCGGCACGCTCGGCGGCGGCGCACTCGGCGCGGTCGCAGGCAGCGCAATCGGCGGCGGCAAGGGATCGATCCTGACGGCGATCGCCGGCGGTCTCGTCGGTGCGGTCGCGGGCAACGCGGTCGGCGAAAACCTCAGCACGGCGAACGGTGTCGAAATCACCGTGCGCCTCGACAACGGCGACCTGCGCTCGATCACGCAGGCAGCAAGCGGCGAAGCGTTCCGCGCCGGCGAGCGTGTGCGACTGCTGTCGAGCGGCGGCGTCACGCGCGTCACGCACTAACCAGGTACCTCAGCACGCGGCGCAAGCCGCGGTCGAACGCATGTGCGAAGCTGCACATGCGTTTTTTTTTCGTCCGTATTCGCCGCGGCCCGCACATGGGCGAATACGGACGAAAAAAATCCCGCCACCTGAGCCAGGTGGCGGGACTGATTGAGTAGCGCTACTCAACCCACGGACACCACGTGAGTGCCCGGGTGGTACAGGTCAGCCGCGATTACGGACGGCTGCCGGTCGGGAACGGCCATGCCGCTGCCGGGTTGAGCGCGGTCTTCACGCCCGATGCCGGCGCAACCGATGCGGTCGACGCGGTCGTTGCCGGCGCAGCCTTCTTCACGACGGCCTTCTTCGGAGCAGCAGCCTTCTTCGCCGGAGCGGCGGCCTTCTTCGCAGGGGCAGCCTTCTTGGCGGGCGCAGCCTTCTTCGCAGCGGCCTTCTTCGCAGGCGCAGCCTTCTTGGCAGCAGCCTTCTTCGCCGGTGCTGCCTTCTTCGCAGCAGCCTTCTTGGCCGGTGCTGCCTTCTTCGCAGCAACCTTCTTCACTGCGACTTTCTTGGCTGCAACCTTCTTCGCAGCGGCCTTCTTCGCCGGTGCTGCCTTCTTAGCAGCAACCTTCTTCACTGCGACTTTCTTAGCTGCGACCTTCTTGGCTGCAACCTTCTTCGTTGCGACCTTCTTTGCCGCGACCTTCTTCGCAGCGGCCTTCTTCGCCGGTGCTGCCTTCTTCGCGGCAACCTTCTTCACCGCGACCTTCTTCGCAGCAACCTTCTTCACTGCAGCGGCCTTCTTCGCCGGAGCAGCGGCCTTCTTCGCGACGGTCTTCTTGGCAGCAACTTTCTTAGCAGCCGGTTTCTTCTTGGCGGTAGCCATGTTGTTCTCCTTCAGGTTCAGATGAGAGTCAGTTCAAACTACACCCTTCGTCAAAACCCGCTTCCCGCGGACGCTGTTCAGGACGTGCGCTTCGAAGCGGGCTATTCATCGGCGTACGCAGATACCGCGCGCTTACGCTAATGAATACGGTATGGCGCGCGTGACCACCCGGCCTCGCGCGCCAAATCAAGTCGGTAGCCGGCGCACCTCGCGCCGCTACCCCTAATCGCTTGATCAAGCGGACCGCCACACGGCCGTCCGCTTTATCCGGAGGGAAGTTTGCCCATCCCACTGAAGGGTTCGCAAAGTGCCGGTCGTATCGTTGGGCCGTTAAGGCACCGGGCATGCTTTGCATCAGGCGTTCTTGCTCCTAAACCTTGGGCCGGGGCCGAGAGGCCGCCGGCTGCTCCATCATGTAACGGGTTCGCTGCTGCGGGTCATTCCCAGGACAGCGCGCCCCCCGTCTGATACTCGATCACACGCGTCTCGAAGAAGTTGCGCTCCTTCTTCAGGTCGATCATCTCGCTCATCCACGGGAACGGGTTTTCCTCGTTCGGGTACAGCGGATCGAGGCCGATCTGCTGGCAACGGCGGTTGCTGATGAAGCGCAGATAGCTCTTGAACATCGACGCGTTCAAACCCAGCACGCCGCGTGGCATCGTGTCCTCGGCGTAGCGGTATTCGAGTTCGACAGCCTGCTTGAACAGCTCGCGAATCTCGGCGCGGAATTCCGTGGTCCAGAGATGCGGGTTCTCGAGCTTGATCTGGTTGATCAGGTCGATGCCGAAGTTGCAGTGCATCGACTCGTCGCGCAGGATGTACTGATATTGCTCTGCAGCACCCGTCATCTTGTTCTGGCGGCCGAGTGCGAGGATCTGCGTAAACCCGACATAGAAGAACAGGCCTTCCATGATGCAGGCGAACACGATCAGCGACTTCAGCAACTTCTGATCCGCTTCGAGCGTGCCGGTCTTGAAGGCCGGGTCCGTCAGCGTGTGGATGAACGGGATCAGGAATTCGTCCTTCGCGCGGATCGACGCGACCTCGTGGTACGCGTTGAAGATCTCGCCTTCGTCGAGACCGAGCGATTCGACAATATATTGGTACGCGTGCGTGTGGATTGCCTCTTCGAACGCCTGGCGCAGCAGGAACTGCCGGCACTCGGGCGCCGTGATGTGGCGGTACGTGCCGAGCACGATGTTGTTCGCCGCGAGCGAATCGGCCGTCACGAAGAAGCCGAGGTTGCGCTTCACGATGCGGCGCTCGTCCTCGGTCAGACCGTTCGGGTCCTTCCACAGAGCGATGTCGCGGGACATGTTGATTTCCTGCGGCATCCAGTGGTTCGCGCAACCGGCCAGATACTTTTCCCACGCCCACTTGTACTTGAACGGCACCAGCTGATTGACGTCAGTCTGGCCGTTGATGATGCGCTTGTCGGCGACATTGACCCGCGCTTCCGAACCGCCGGCGGGAACAGCCGATGCTTGCGGCGGCACCGCGAGATCGCCTTCGAAAATGTCGCGGACCTGATGGGCGGCAGGCGACGCAGCCTGCATTCCGACAGCCACTCCTGCGGGGGCGCGCATCGCATTGTGCTGCGCTCCGCTCGCGGGAGTTACGGCAGTCTTCTCGTCATCCCAGTTGAGCATAAATTCTCACCATCAATTTAGAACGGTTTGTACCATCTTTTCCTGAGCGATAAAAGGGTTCGCTCACGAAAAATCCTTTTTTCGATTCGCGTTGCGACCTCGATACAACACTTTGAGCAACGCATCGTCGTTCATGCAGAGCGCGACGTGTGTCGCGCGTGTATCGCGAGGTGCGCTCGACGCATCGAACGCTGATCGAAACGCGACGTCGTCGGGGATGTTTCGATCGCTTGTCACTGCCTGCAACGCAGGTGCCGCGTTACAGATTCCTTATCATTTTTTTAGTTGAGAGCGGCGCACACTTCAACCTCGATCGGTCATCGTGCGCGCCGCCCGGCACATCTTCAGGTCAAGCGCGCTGCGTTATTGGCACGCTTCGCATTCGTCGAAGCCCGGATCGCCCGGACGCATCGTGCACACCGGACCGTCGGCCTCGACCGGCGCGAGTGCCGGCGCTGCGCTGATCGCGCCCGACGACGCATCGCCGCCCGCCGCACCGAAGCCGCCTGCCGCGCCTTGCGCGCCGCCGCCGCTCGAACCGCCACCCGTCGGCACCGCGTTCAGCGCGCCGTGTGCGACCGTCGATTTCTCGACGTGCGTCGCCGCCATCGTGCGGAGGTAGTAGGTGGTCTTCAGGCCGCGCAGCCATGCGAGCTTGTAGACCTCGTCGAGCTTCTTGCCCGACGCGCCGCCCATGTAGATGTTCAGCGACTGCGCCTGGTCGATCCACTTCTGGCGACGCGATGCGGCTTCGACCAGCCACGTCGGGTCGACTTCGAACGCGGTCGCGTAGATCGCGCGCAGGTCGGCCGGGATGCGGTCGATGCGCGACAGCATGCCGTCGAAGTACTTCAGGTCGGCGACCATCACTTCGTCCCACAGACCGCGTTCCTTCAGGTCGCGAACGAGGTACTCGTTCACCACCGTGAATTCGCCCGACAGGTTCGACTTCACGTACAGGTTCTGGAAGGTCGGCTCGATGCATGCCGACACGCCGATGATGTTCGAGATCGTCGCCGTCGGCGCGATCGCGACGCAGTTCGAGTTGCGCATGCCGTGCGCGGCGATCCGCGAACGCAGCGTCGTCCAGTCGAGCGACTCGGACGTGTCGACCTCGACGTAGCCGCCACGCGCTTCGGCCAGCAGCTTCAGCGTGTCCTGCGGGAGGATGCCGCGATCCCACAGCGAGCCGCGGTAGCTCGAGTAGCGGCCGCGTTCCTCGGCCAGTTCGGTCGACGCGTGGTACGCGTAGTAGCAGACGGCTTCCATCGAACGGTCGGCGAACTCGACCGCCGCTTCCGACGCGTACGGCGTGCGCAGCAGGTGCAGGCAGTCCTGGAAGCCCATGATGCCCATGCCGACCGGGCGGTGCTTCAGGTTCGAGTTACGCGCCTTCGGCACCGCGTAGTAGTTGATGTCGATCACGTTGTCGAGCATGCGCATCGCGACGCTGATCGTGCGCTTCAGCTTGTCGTGGTCGAGCGCGTAGCTGCCGTCGGCCTGCTTCACCAGGTGGGCGACGAGGTTCACCGAGCCGAGGTTGCACACCGCGATTTCGGTGTCGCTCGTGTTCAGCG
This sequence comes from Burkholderia sp. BE17, assembly GCF_009362305.1. NCBI lineage: Bacteria > Pseudomonadati > Pseudomonadota > Betaproteobacteria > Burkholderiales > Burkholderiaceae > Burkholderia > Burkholderia sp. BE17. The sequence continues at coordinate 13,502 of NZ_WHNU01000021.1, read as the reverse complement.
TGATTTCCGTGCACAGGTTCGACGAGTGGACGACGCCGACGTGCTGCTGCGGCGAGCGCACGTTGCACGGATCCTTGAACGTGATCCACGGGTGGCCCGTCTCGAACAGCATGCCGAGCATCTTGCGCCAGAGCTGCGCCGCCGGGATCTTCTTGAACAGCTTGATCTCGCCGCGCGCGACCTTCTCTTCGTAAGCCGTGTAAGCCTTCTCGAAATCGGCGCCGAACTTGTCGTGCAGGTCCGGGCAGGTCGACGGCGAGAACAGCGTCCAGTCGGCGCCTTCCATCACGCGCTTCATGAACAGGTCGGGAATCCAGTTCGCCGTGTTCATGTCGTGCGTACGGCGGCGATCGTCGCCCGTGTTCTTGCGCAGCTCGAGGAACTCCTCGATGTCGAGGTGCCAGGATTCGAGGTACGCGCAGACCGCGCCCTTGCGCTTGCCGCCCTGGTTGACCGCGACGGCCGTGTCGTTCACGACCTTCAGGAACGGGACCACGCCTTGCGACTTGCCGTTCGTGCCCTTGATATGCGAGCCGAGTGCGCGCACGCGCGTCCAGTCGTTGCCGAGACCGCCGGCGAACTTCGACAGCAGCGCGTTTTCCTTCAGCGCTTCGTAGATGCCGTCGAGATCGTCCGCGACCGTCGTCAGGTAGCACGACGACAGCTGCGAGCGGTGGGTGCCCGAGTTGAACAGCGTCGGCGTCGAGCTCATGAAGTCGAAGCTCGACAGCACGTTGTAGAACTCGATCGCGCGCGTTTCGCGGTCGATCTCGTTCAGCGACAGGCCCATCGCGACGCGCATGAAGAAAGCCTGCGGCATTTCGATGCGGGTGCCTTCGACGTGCAGGAAGTAGCGGTCGTACAGCGTCTGCAGGCCGAGGTAGCCGAACTGCAGGTCGCGGTTCGCGTCGAGCGCTTCACCGAGGCGCTTCAGGTCGAACTGCAGCAGCTTGTCGTCGAGCAGGCCGGCGTCGACGCCGCGCTTCAGGAACTGCGGGAAATATTCCGCGTAGCGGGCCGACATCTCGGCCTGCACCACTTCCTCGCCGAGGATCTCGCGACGGATCGTGTGCAGCAGGATGCGGGCGGTGACCTGGCTGTATGCCGGGTCCTTCTCGATCATCGTGCGCGCAGCGAGGATCGCCGAGTCGTAGACCTGGCTCATCGGCACGCCGTCGTACAGGTTCTTCACCGTCTCCGCGACGATCGGCTCAGGGTTAACCGCAGCGCCAAGGCCATCGCACGACGACACGATCAGCGCGCGAAGCGCGTTCAGGTCGAGCGGACGCGAGACGCCGTTGTCGACGACGTTGATGCCGGTGCTCGACTCGCCGCCTGCCGCAGCTGCTTCCTCGCCCGCATGCTGGCGCTCGAGGTGACGCTTCTCGCGATACAGCACGTACGCACGCGCGACGTTGTGCTCGCCGCCGCGCATCAGCGCGAGTTCGACCTGATCCTGGATGTCTTCGATATGGAACGTACCGCCGTTCGGGCGGCTGCGCACGAGCGCGCGCACGACGTTGTGCGTCAGTTGTTCGACCTGCTCGCGCACGCGCGCCGATGCCGCGCCCTGCCCGCCGTTGACGGCCAGGAAAGCCTTGGTCACCGCGATCGCGATCTTCGAAGGCTCGAACGACACCACGCTGCCGTTGCGGCGGATCACCTTGTAGTCGGCGAACGTGGCCTGCGGCGCGAGCGCTTGCGCGCCCTGTTCGGTCCCGCCGAGCGGACGGCTCGAGGCGCTCTCGTACTGGGACGTCGCGTTGTCGGTGGTTTGCATGTGCAAAGCTCCTGGTGTTGGATGGTGCGGAGAGAACCGCGGATTAAAACGAACGCTGCGCAATGCGGTGCGCGAGCGGTAAGAGGCGAGCGATGCGCCGGGGAGGCCGGTTCGGTCGATGCGCGACAACCGAGCCGGTCGTGTGCTTCGTCATGTGTACCCTACCCCGTCGAAGTTCGCTGCGCTGATCGCGACGCCCGGACCGCCCGGCCTGACGCGCCGCCCTGAGAACCCTGTCCGCCGGCGTTGCCCGCCGGCCGGTGCCGCTCGGGTTTCCCCTGCGACACACACTATATCTAGTGCAGAACTGCTCAACTGGCACCAAGTATAGTGGACATTCGGACGACGTCCAAACGGATAATTTGCGATAGAGGTCTTGACATCGCGCACGCGCCGACACGACAAGGCATTGGTCGGAGAAAAAACTTTCTCCGGTCAAAAAACCCCGCGATCAGTGCTGACGGAAAGGAAAGTATTCGGCGGAAAACCCGGCATCGCTCGCGAAGCGTTGCCAATCGAAATGCGGGCCCGGGTCGGTCTTGCGGCCCGGCGCGACGTCCGAGTGCCCCGCGAACGCGTCGACCGGATAACGCGCGGCGAGCGTGCGAGAGAGCGCGGCGAGCATCGCGTACTGCGCGCCGTCGAACGGCACGTCGTCCGCACCTTCGAGCTCGATGCCGATCGAGAAATCGTTGCAGCGCGCCCGACCGAAGAACTCGGACGAGCCCGCGTGCCACGCGCGCTCGTCGCACGACACGAACTGCACGAGCTCGCCGCTGCGGCGGATCAGGAAGTGCGCGGACACGCGCACCCCGCGCAGGTGGCTCTGGTAATAGGGGTGCGCATCGCAGTCGAGGCGGTTCAGGAACAGCGCCTCGATCGCGTCGCCGCCGAATTCGCCGGGCGGCAGGCTGATGTTGTGAACGACCACGAGCGTCGGCACCGCACCCGCGGGCCGCGCCTCGAAGTTCGGCGACGGCGCATGGCGCGCTTCGCGCACCCAGCCGTTCGCGTCGACCGACAACGGCGGCGCATCGCTCATCGTGCGTCGTGACCGCGCGTGCGCGCGGCGTGGCGCTGTGCGTGCTCGGCGCTGCAGAAGTATTCGCCGCCCGCGACGACTGCTTCGCCCTTCGGTGCATGCACGCCGCATTCGGCGCAGCGCACCATCGGCTCGGGCAGCGACCGCGTGTCGCCGTTCGGGCGCGCAGCGCCGGCACCCGGCGCGCCGCCGTCACCCGCGCCGCGGCCGGTGCGTGCCTGCGCGTGCTCCTGGGCCTGGCGCACTTTGCGCGCGAGCCACGAGCCAGCGAAGAAGAGAAGAATCAGGAGAAGAATCTGTCGCATCGGAAACCTGCGGTCAAACCACGGAACGGTGCAGCAGCACCTCGAAAACGAACCGGCTGCCGACATACGCGAGCAGCAGCGCGGCGAACGACACGAGCACCCAGCGCGCGGCGCCGCGCCCGCGCCAGCCCGACGTCTTGCGGGCGACCAGCAGGCCGCCGAACATCAGCCACGACAGGATCGCAAACACGGTCTTGTGGTCGAGCCGCAGCGCGCGCGCGTCGACCTGCTCGCTGAACAGGATGCCCGACGCGAGCGTCGCCGTGAGCAGCACGAAGCCGGCGCCGATCAGGCGGAACAGCAGCTTCTCGAGCGTGAGCAGCGGCGGCAGCGTTTCGAGCCAGCTCGCGATCCAGCCCGTCGAGCCGTCGCGCCCGCCGTTGCGCAGCGACTGCAGGCGCCGCTCGACCATCAGCATCAGGATCGCGTGCAGCGCCGCGATCGCGAACAGGCCGTACGCGATGTTCGCGATCAGGAAGTGCAGCTTGAACAGCGGCGCTGCGGCATAAGGCAGCACCCGCACGCCGCCGAACACCAGCGGCAGCAGCGACGCGCCGCACGCGAGCGGCAGCACCAGCAGGCGCAGGCTGTCGAGCGGGAAGAAAAAGCTCTCGATCCAGTAGATGCCGGCGCCGAGCCAGAACATCGCGGACAGCGCGAACGCGAAGCCGAACACCATCGCGTCGTTCGGAAAAATCGTCATGTGGAGCAGCACGCCGTGCGCGACGAGCGCGGCGAACAGCAGCGCGCGGCCGGCCCCGCTCATCCCGGACGCGGCGGACGCTGGAACCGGCACGGCCGGCACGCTCGCGACGAGCGGCGTTGCACCCTGGCGGTGCGTGCGCCAGCCTGCGACGGCGAGGCCGCCGTACAGGAATGCGGTGAGGGCATACAGTACAATATCCATGTTCGAAGTTTACACTAGGCCCCCTTCCCGCGACGGCTCCCTTTGTTCGGTTCCGTCGCGCCTTCGGGCCCCACTGTCCACCGCTCCCCATGCTCGACAATCTCACTCAACGGATGGCGCGCGTCGTCAAGACGCTGCGCGGCGAGGCCCGGCTCACCGAGGCGAACACGCAGGAGATGCTCCGCGAGGTGCGTCTCGCGCTGCTGGAGGCCGACGTCTCGCTGCCGGTCGTCCGCGAATTCATCGCCAAGGTCAAGGAAAAGGCGCTCGGCGAAGAAGTGATCAGCAGCCTGTCGCCGGGTCAGGCGCTCGTCGGCGTGGTCCAGAAGGAACTGACCGCCGTGATCGGCGGCGACTATGAAGGCAAGGCCGCCGAGCTGAATCTCGCGGTCACGCCGCCTGCCGTGATTCTGATGGCCGGCCTGCAGGGCGCGGGCAAGACCACGACCGTCGGCAAGCTCGCGAAGCTGTTGCGCGAGAAGTACAAGAAGAAGGTGTTGACCGTGTCGTGCGACGTGTATCGCCCGGCCGCCATCATGCAGTTGAAAACGGTGAGCGAACAGGTCGGCGCCGACTTCTTCCCGTCGACGCCGGACCAGAAGCCCGTCGACATCGCGCTTGCGGCCGTCGACTGGGCGAAGCGCCACTACCATGACGTGCTGATCGTCGACACGGCCGGCCGCCTCGGCATCGACGAGGCGATGATGCAGGAAATCGCCGCGCTGCACGGCACGCTGAAGCCGGCCGAAACGCTGTTCGTCGTCGACGCGATGCTCGGCCAGGACGCGGTCAACACCGCGAAGGCGTTCAACGACACGCTGCCGCTCACCGGCGTCGTGCTGACCAAGCTCGACGGCGATTCGCGCGGCGGCGCCGCGCTGTCGGTGCGCCACATCACGGGCAAGCCGATCAAGTTCGTCGGTGTCGCCGAAAAGCTCGACGGCCTCGAGGTGTTCCACCCCGACCGGATGGCGAACCGGATCCTCGGCATGGGCGACATCCTCGCGCTCGTCGAGGAAGCGCAGCGCGGCGTCGACGTGCAGGCCGCGCAGAAGCTCGCCGACAAGGTCAAGAAAGGCGGCGACTTCGACCTGAACGATTTCCGCGCGCAGATCTCGCAGATGAAGAACATGGGCGGCCTGTCGTCGCTGATGGACAAGCTGCCCGCGCAGTTCCAGCAGGCGGCCGCCGGCGCCGACATGGGCCAGGCCGAGAAGTCGATCCGCCGGATGGAAGGCATCATCAGCTCGATGACGCCCGCCGAGCGCGCGAAACCCGAAATCATCAAGGCGACGCGCAAGCGCCGCATTGCAGCCGGCGCGGGCGTGCCGGTGCAGGAAGTCAACCGGATGCTGAACCAGTACGACCAGATGCGTACGATGATGAAGAAGCTGAAGGGCGGCAACATGCAGAAGATGATGCGTGGCCTGAAGGGCATGATGCCCGGCATGCGCTGATTTCGCCCGTCGGCCGGCGCGCGGGTTTTTGCTGTAGCGCGCGCCGTCCGTTCTGCTTCATCCTTATTTGTATACCGACTGCCCGCCAGAACACATGAACCGCGAAGAAGCCCTCCACATTTTCGACCACTCCGAAGAGATCGTCTCGGCCGACGCCGTCAACGCGTCGATCGCCCGGATGGCCGACGCGATCCGCGCCGAGATCGGCGATGCGTTCCCGCTCGTTCTCTCGGTGATGGGCGGCGCCGCGGTGTTTACCGGGATGCTGCTGCCGCATCTCGATTTCCCGCTCGAATTCGACTACATTCACCTGACCCGCTACCGCAACACGACGCAGGGCAGCCCGGAGATGCACTGGCGCGTCGCGCCGCGCGAGTCGGTGAAGGACCGGATCGTGCTCGTGCTCGACGACATCCTCGACGAAGGCGAGACGATGGCCGCGATCCGCGACCGCATCCTCGACATGGGCGCGCAGCGTTTCATGTCGGCCGTGCTGTGCGAGAAGACGCTCGCGAAGGCCAAACCGCTGCACCCCGACTTCTGCGGCTTCTCGGTGCCGGACCGCTACGTGTTCGGCTGCGGGATGGATGCGAAGGGCTACTGGCGCAACCTGCCGACGATCCGCGCGCTGACCGCGAACGTCTGATCTCCGCCCCGCCCGCCATATAAATAGAAAGCGGCGCTCCGGTTTCCCGGAGCGCCGCTTTTTTCGTGCGCGCGCCGCCTACAGCTGGTGCACGAACGCGCGGATGCCGGCCAGCAGCATCTCGACCGAAATCGCGACGAGCACGAGGCCCATCAACCGCTCGAACGCCGCGACCGTCCGCTCACCGAGCCACTGCTGGATCCGTTCGGCCAATACCAGCGTGATCGCACAGACGAGCATCGTGACCGTCAGCGCGCCGACCCACTCGAACATCTTGCCCGGCGCCTGCGATGTCAGCAGCATCACCGTCGCAAGCGCCGACGGCCCGGCGAGTGCAGGAATCGCGAGCGGCACGATGAACGGTTCGCCGCCCGCGCGCGGATCGCTGCCGAGCGCGCCGTCCGGATGCGGGAAGATCATCCGCAGTGCGATCAGGAACAGCACGATCCCGCCGCCGAGCCGCAACGACAGGTCGGTGAGGTTCATCATCCGCAGGAAGCGGTCACCGACCACCATGAAGAACAGCAGGATCACGAACGCGATCCCCACTTCACGCAGGATCAGCTTCACGCGCCGCTCGCGCGGCACATCCCGCATCGCCGTAATGAACAGCGGGATGTTGCCGAGCGGATCGGTGATCAGCACGAGGAGCACGGTGGCCGACAGGAACGTGTATTCCATCGTATCCCCCGGTCGCCGTGCTTAGTGCGCGAGCGCGGCGCGGATCTTCTCCGCGACCGTCGCCGCGGCCGCGTCGGCCGGCAGCAGCGTCGCTTCGGCGTCGCGGCGGCCCTGGTACTCGATCTTGCCTTCCTTCAGGCCGCGCTCGCCGATCACGAGGCGATGCGGCACGCCGATCAGTTCCCAGTCGGCGAACATCACGCCCGGGCGCTCGCCGCGATCGTCGAGGATCACGTCGATGCCGGCCGCGGCGAGTTCCGCGTACAGCTTGTCGGCGGTCTCGCGCACCATTTCGCTGCGGTCATAGCCCATCGGGCACAGCACGACCTCGAACGGCGCGATCGACTCGGGCCAGATGATGCCGCGATCGTCGAAGTTCTGTTCGATCGCCGCGCCGAGAATGCGCGTGACGCCGACGCCGTAGCAGCCCATCAGCATCGGCTGCGGCTTGCCCGACTCGTCGAGGAACGTCGCACCCATCGCTTCCGAGTACTTGGTGCCGAGCTGAAACACGTGGCCGACCTCGATGCCGCGGCAGATGTCGATCACGCCGTTGCCGTCCGGCGACGGGTCGCCCTTCTGCACGTCGCGCACGTCGGCGACGTCCGGCTCCGGCAGGTCGCGGCCCCAGTTCACGCCCGCGATGTGATAGTCGACCTCGTTCGCGCCGACGACGAAGTCGCTCATGTTCGCGACCGTGCGGTCCGCGATCACCTTGACGGGCTTCTTCGTGCCGACCGGGCCGAGGTAGCCCGGCGGCGTGCCGAACCACTCGACGATTTCCTGCTCGGTCGCGAAGCGGTGGTTCTTCAGGCCCGGCAGCTTCGACACCTTGATCTCGTTCAGGTCGTGATCGCCGCGCAGCATCACGAGCCAGATGGTCGGCTCGGCGCCTTCGTTGTCGGTCGCGAGCACGATCGACTTGATCGTGCGCTCGAGCGGGATGGCCAGCAGTTCGGCGACGGCTTCGCACTTCGCCTTGCCCGGCGTCGCGACCTTTTCCATCGCTTCTGCCGGCGCGGCGCGCTCGGCAATCAGCGGCAGCGCTTCGGCCGCCTCGATGTTCGCCGCGAACTCGGACGTCGGGCAGTAGGCGATCGCGTCCTCGCCGGTGTCGGCGATCACGTGGAACTCGTGCGAGAAGTTGCCGCCGATCGAGCCGCTGTCGGCCGCGACCGCACGGAATTCGAGGCCGAGGCGCGTGAAGATACGCACATACGCGTCGTACATCTTGCGATACGACTCGTTCAGGCCCGCCGCATCCTTGTCGAACGAATACGCGTCCTTCATGATGAATTCGCGGCCGCGCATCACGCCGAAGCGCGGACGGATCTCGTCGCGGAACTTCGTCTGGATCTGGTAGAAATTCACCGGCATCTGCCGGTAGCTCTTGATCTGGTTGCGCGCGATGTCGGTGACGACTTCCTCGTGCGTCGGCCCGATCACGAAATCGTTGTCCTTGCGGTCCTTGAAGCGCAGCAGCTCGGGGCCGTACTGTTCCCAGCGGCCCGATTCCTGCCACAGCTCGGCCGGCTGCACGGCCGGCATCAGCAGCTCGATGGCGCCCGCCCGGTTCATTTCCTCGCGCACGATCGCCTCGACCTTGCGAATCGAGCGCAGGCCGACCGGCAGGTAGTTATAGATGCCGCCGGCGACGCGACGGATCATGCCGGCGCGTACCATCAGCTTGTGGCTGACGATCTCTGCGTCGGCGGGTGCTTCTTTCAGGGTGCCGATAAAGAAACGGGAAGCTTTCATGCGGACGGTTCCAAAAACGGCGCCCCCAGGCGGGGCGCCCGAAAAAGTTTCAAGGTGAAAAAGCTGCGCGCGACGAACGACGATGGCGCAGATGACGTAGCAGACTATTCAGGGACAATTCAGCCTGCGCGCCCCGCGCGGATTCGCTCCGTCACGGTGCGCAGCGCCCGTTATCTGTTTATAATCAAAGCAATTTTAAAGGATTCGAAGGTGGTTGTATGCTGGATCGTGAAGGCTTTCGCCCGAACGTCGGCATCATCCTCTTGAACGCGCGCAACGAGGTGTTTTGGGGCAAGCGGCTCCGCGAGCATTCCTGGCAGTTTCCTCAAGGTGGGATCAAGTACGGCGAGACCCCCATGCAGGCGATGTACCGGGAACTGCACGAGGAAACGGGCCTGCATCCGGAACACGTCAAGATAATCGGCCGCACCCGCGACTGGTTGCGTTACGAGGTGCCTGACAAGTTCATCAAACGCGAAGTACGCGGTCATTACCGCGGCCAGAAGCAGATCTGGTTCCTGCTGCGGATGGTCGGACGCGATTGCGACATTTGCTTGCGCGCGACCGATCACCCGGAGTTCGATGCGTGGCGCTGGAACGAGTACTGGGTGCCGCTCGATGCGGTGATCGAGTTCAAGCGGGATGTCTATCAGTTGGCGCTGACGGAACTGTCGCGCTTCCTGCGCCGCCCGGCGCAGCGAGCCGAAAAGCCGCGCGGGCCGCGTCTGTCGCGCTATCCGCGCGTCATCGACGCACAGGCCCAGCAGACGCTGACGATTGTCGACACATCGGTAGTCTGTTCGGAGATCGAAGTGGAAGCGAGCACGCTCGACGAGATGCCGCCCCACGTGATCGTCGGCAAGTGACGAGTCGGACTGCATGACCGGGCGCGACCTTGGTGTCGCGCCCTTTTTTTACGAGGAATGCATATTGAAAGCGATTGCTCTCGCGCTCGCATCGATTGCCGCGGCGGCCGCGCTGGCCGGTTGCGCGAATTCGAAGACGCCGACCAACAAGGATGACAGCGAGTTCGTGTATCTGCTGGATCGCCAGGGTACCTGGAAGGAAAACGCGGTCGACACGCTGCCGCCGCTGCCGCAGACGGGTGACCTGCTGCCGTTCAACGTATCGCAGAACACGCCGCTCAAGTTCTTCGTCGATGCGAAGTCGCTCGCGGTCGGCACCGATGGCGTCGTGCGCTACGCCGTCGTCGTCACGAGCCCGGCCGGTGCGCGCAATGTAAATTACGAAGGCATCCGCTGCGACACCTACGAATGGCGACAGTACGCCGGCCTGAATTCGGAACACGACGGCTGGGACCGCACGGTCGAGAACGACTGGCGGCGCATCGAGAACGGCGAACTGAATGCGTACCACTCGTCGCTCTATCAGGACTACTTCTGCGCGAACAAGATGCCGCAGGGCTCGACCCAGCAGATCCTGGAGAACATCCGGTTTCACCGCACCGCGATGAGCCAGCTGCGCTGACGGTACGCGCCACAGGCCGCCTGCCCCGTCCCGCACCATGCAAAAAGCCCGCGTCACGCGGGCTTTTTGTTTGACTGCCGGATCCGGCTCGGACGGTCACACCAGCACGAGGTTGTCGCGATGGATCAGTTCGGGCTCCAGCATGTAGCCGAGCACGCTCTCGATCTCGCCGCTCGGCTTGCGCTGAATCAGCTTCGTTTCCGAGCTGCTGTAGTTCGTGAGCCCGCGCGCCACTTCACGCCCGTCGGGGCCGACACACGCGATCACCTCGCCGCGCGCGAACGCGCCCTGCACGTCGGTCACGCCGATCGGCAGCAGGCTCTTGCCACCGGCTGTCAATTTCTCGACCGCGCCCGCATCGATCACGACATGGCCGCGCACCTGCAGGTGATCGGCCATCCATTGCTTGCGTGCCGCCATCCGCGCCGTACGTGCGATCAGTTGCGTGCCGATCGCCTCGCCGGCCGCCAGGCGCACGAGCACGTCGGACTCCCGGCCGCTCGCGATCACAGTGTTCGCGCCGCTGTGCGCCGCACGCTTCGCCGCGAGGATCTTCGTCAGCATCCCGCCGCGGCCGAGGCTCGAGCCAGCACCGCCCGCCATCGCCTCGAGTTCCGGCGCGCCCGCATTGGCCTCGGCGACGAGCGTCGCGTTCGGATCCTTGCGCGGATCGGCGGTGAACAGCCCCGACTGGTCAGTCAGAATGATCAGCGCATCGCCTTCGATCAGGTTCGCGACGAGCGCACCGAGCGTGTCGTTGTCGCCGAACTTGATTTCGTCGGTAACGACCGTGTCGTTCTCGTTGATGATCGGCACGACGCCGAGACGCAGCAGCGTGAGCAGCGTCGAACGCGCATTCAGGTAACGCTCGCGATCCGCCAGGTCGGCGTGCGTGAGCAGGATCTGCGCGGTGCGGATGTCGTGTTCGGTGAAACGGCTCTCATAGACCTGCGCGAGCCCCATCTGGCCGACTGCGGCGGCGGCCTGCAGCTCGTCGATTTCCCGCGGCCGCTTGCTCCAGCCGAGCCGCTGCATCCCTTCGGCAATCGCGCCCGAACTGACGAGCACGACTTCCTTGCCCTGAGCGCGCAGCGCGGCGATCTGGGCGGCCCAGCGGCCGATTGCATCATGATCGAGCCCCTTGCCGTCGTTGGTCACGAGGCTGGAGCCCACCTTCACCACCAATCGCTTCGAATCCGCGATGATCGAACGCATCCTGCACTGTCTCCTGTATCTGATGCCTGCCCGGCCGGGCGCGATTGAACGCCGACGCCGGGCGGCACGCCCGGCGCGTTCCGGAACCGCTCAGGCGTCGTCGCCCGGCGTTGCACCGCCGTTCGGAGGCGGCGCGTCGCGGAAACGCACGTCCGCCGCGAGATCTTCCGCCTCCGCCGCGCGATGCGCATCCGAATGCTCGGACAGGTAATCGTAGATCGCGTAGCACAGCGCCTCGCAGCCCTGCCCCGTCAGCGCCGAAATCTCGAACACGGGGCCGTCCCAGCCGAAGCGGTCGAGGAAATCCGCGACGCGCGCCTCGCGCTCGTCTTCCGGCACCATGTCGAGCTTGTTGAGCACGAGCCAGCGCGGCTTCTCGTAGAGCGCCTCGTCGTACTTGCGCAGCTCGCCGACGATCGCGGTCGCTTCCGCGACCGGATCGACGCTTTCGTCGAACGGGGCGAGATCGACCAGATGCAGCAGCACGCCGGTGCGCTGCAGGTGACGCAGGAACTGATGCCCGAGGCCCGCGCCTTCGGCTGCACCCTCGATCAGCCCCGGGATGTCTGCGATCACGAAGCTCTTGCTCGGGCCGACGCGCACCACGCCGAGATTCGGCGCGAGCGTCGTGAACGGGTAGTCGGCGATCTTCGGCCTCGCGTTCGACACCGACGAGATGAACGTCGACTTGCCCGCGTTCGGCATGCCGAGCAGGCCGACATCGGCGAGCACCTTCAGCTCGAGCTTCAGCATGCGCCGCTCGCCGGGCTTGCCGTCCGTCTTCTGGCGCGGCGCGCGGTTCGTGCTCGACTTGAAATGCAGGTTGCCGAGGCCGCCGGCGCCGCCCTGTGCGAGCATCACCTGCTGGTCGTGCTCGGTCAGGTCGGCGATCAGCTCGCCGGTATCCATGTCGCTGATGATCGTGCCGACCGGCATGCGCAGCGTGACGTCGTCGCCGCCCTTGCCGTAGCAATCCGAGCCGCGACCGTTTTCGCCGTTGCGCGCCAGGTGCTTCTTCGCGTAACGGTAGTCGATCAGCGTGTTGATGTTGCGGTCGGCGATCGCGTAGACGCTACCGCCCCGGCCGCCGTCGCCGCCGTCCGGCCCGCCGAACGGGACGAATTTCTCGCGGCGCATCGACGCGCTGCCATCGCCTCCGTCGCCGGCGATGACTTCGATTCGTGCTTCGTCAATGAACTTCATTCGTCACTCCGCCCAGTATTTCCGCTATTGTGCCGCGCGCCGGCGTGCTTGAACAATCTGCCGTTCGGCCGATCGTACGCCGGTTGCGCGACGGTCGCCGGAACGCACATGCGTCCGGCGGCCAAATAAAAAAGGCCCCGCGAAGACTGCGGGGCCTTTCGGCTCGAAGCCCGTAGGTGCCTGAACTTAGGCAGCCGCCGGAACAACGATGACCAGATGCTTCTTGTCCGCGCCCTTCGTCGCGAACTTCACGTGACCGTCGACCAGCGCGAACAGGGTGTGATCCTTGCCCATGCCGACGTTCTCGCCTGCGTGCATGCGCGTGCCGCGCTGACGCACGATGATGCCGCCGGCGTTGATTGCCTGGCCGCCGTACACTTTCACGCCGAGACGTTTCGACTCGGAGTCGCGGCCGTTCCGGGAAGAGCCGCCTGCCTTTTTGTGTGCCATCTGATTGCTCCTTTACCGAGGCGCTTACGCGTTGATCGCGTCGATGCGCAGCTCAGTGTAGTTCTGGCGGTGGCCGCCATGCTTTTGGTAGTGCTTCCGGCGACGCATCTTGAAGATGGTGACCTTGGCATGACGACCGTGCGACACAACGGTGGCCTTGACGGAAGCCCCACTGACCAGCGGCGTACCGAACTTAATCGATTCGCCTTCGCCCACTGCGAGAACCTGGTCGAGCGTGATTTCAGCGTCAATGTCAGCCGGTATCTGTTCTACTTTGAGTTTTTCGCCAACGGCAACCTTGTACTGCTTGCCGCCGGTTTTTATGACCGCGTACATTGAGAACCTCACTCTGGATCCAATTTTTCCGCACACCACGCGCGGAAAACACGTGATTATACATGGGGTTAGCACCCAAGTCAAAACCGATCGACGATTGCCGTACGCCGGCCTCGGCCGGACGGCCAAAATCGCTGCGGCGGCGCGTCCGACAGACCGGGAAATCTCGGATTCGACTTATAATCCGCGGCATCACCCAATTCCATCATCATGTCGTCGTCCACCGCCTCCCCC
>NZ_WHNU01000020.1:0-142406 GCF_009362305.1 Burkholderia sp. BE17 | reverse complement strand
CTGCCCGCCCGGGCAGCCCGGGCAGCCCGCGGCCCGGCGCCGCGGGCGCCGGCGTCACGTGCCGGAGAAGCCGCCCGCGAGCCGTTCGCGCAGGTGCCGCACGAGCGCGCGCACCGCGCTCGGCACGACCGGGCTGTACGGGCGGATCGCGAAGATGTGATCGCCGAACGCGCCCGACGGCCGCCAGCCGTCGAGCAGCGCGACGAGCCGGCCGGCGTCGAGATCGCGCCGCGCGCTGAAATCCGGCAGCAGCGCGATGCCGAGCCCGCCGAGCGCGGCCTCGCGCATCGCCTCGCTGTTGTTCGCCGCGAAACAGCCGCGCACCGGCACGCTCACGCGCTGGCGGCGCCGGCCGTCCGGCTCGAAGCTCCATGCGGCCGGTTCGTTGTCGCGCAGGTAACACAGGCAGCTGTGGTCGACGAGTTCGCTCGGGTGCCGCGGCGCGCCGCGCGCGTCGAGGTAGTCGCGGCTCGCGACGAGCAGCGAGCGCGTGTCGCACAGCTTCCACGCGACGTGGGTCTGCGGCGCGGTGGTCGTATGGCGGATCGCGAGGTCGAAGCCTTCCTGCGTCAGCGAATGCAGCCGGTCCGACAGGTCGAGCTCGATGTGCACGCCCGGATGCTGCCGCAGGAAATCGGGCAGGTGCGGCACGACCTGCTGGCGCCCGAGCGCGACCGGCGCCGTCACGCGCAGCAGGCCGCGCGGCTCGCCGGCCAGGTCCTTCACGCGCGCGAAATGCTGCCCGATCGACTCGAACGCGTCGCGCGTGCTGTCGACGAGCGTCTGGCCCGCATCGGTGAGCCGCACGCTGCGCGTCGTGCGGCGCACGAGCGGCACGCCGGCCGCCTTTTCGAGATCGGCGATGCGCTGGCTCATCGCGGCCTTGCTGATGCCGAGCCGCTGCGCGGCGGCCGTGAAACTGCCGGCCGCGGCCAGTACCGTCAGCGAATGGATATGCGGCCAGAGCGCCTGGACATTTTGCTGATTCATCCGTCGATTATTCAGAATTCTGAACAGTGAATCAAGTTGCGCGGGCTTCTCCCGCCCTGCCGGTTTCCCTAGACTAGGTTCCGTTCCCCCCTCATCCCCAGGAGACACGATGAATCCGGTTCCCGCGTACACGTCCGACGCCGACGTCGGCCACTATGTCGACGGCGCAGCCATCGCCGGCCGCAGCGGCCGCTTCCAGGGCGTCCTCAACCCGGCGCTCGGCCGCGCGGTGCGCCGCGTGGCGCTCGCGGACACCAGCGAAGTGCAGCGGGCCGTCGCGTCCGCCCACGCCGTGTTCCCGGCCTGGGCCGAGACGCCGCCGATCCGCCGCGCGCGTGTGCTGCACCGCTTCCTGCAGCTGATGAACGAGCACCGCGACACGCTCGCGGCAATCATCACGGCCGAGCACGGCAAGGTGTTCTCCGACGCGCAGGGCGAAGTCGCGCGCGGCATCGACATCGTCGAATTCGCATGCGGCGTGCCGCAGCTGCTGAAGGGCGACTTCACCGACCAGGTCAGCACCGGCATCGACAACTGGACGATGCGCCAGCCGCTCGGCGTGGTCGCGGGCATCACGCCGTTCAACTTCCCGTGCATGGTGCCGTGCTGGATGTTCCCGGTCGCGCTCGCGACGGGCAACACGTTCGTGCTGAAGCCGAGCGAGCGCGACCCGTCGGCGGCGCTGTTCATCGCCGACCTGCTCACTCAGGCCGGGCTGCCGGCCGGCGTGTTCAACGTCGTGCAGGGCGACAAGGGCGCGGTCGACGCACTGCTCGACCATCCGGACGTGCAGGCCGTCAGCTTCGTCGGCTCGACGCCGATCGCGGCCTACGTGCAGCAGCGCGCGGTGCAGTCGGGCAAGCGCGTGCAGGCGCTCGGCGGCGCGAAGAACCATCTCGTCGTGATGCCCGATGCGAACATCGAGCAGGCGGTCGACGCGCTGATCGGCGCCGCGTACGGGTCGGCCGGCGAGCGCTGCATGGCGATCAGCATCGCGGTGCTGGTCGGCGACGTGGCCGACCGGATCGTGCCGGCGGTCGCCGAACGCGCGCGCAAGCTGGTGATCGGCGACGGCATGCAACCGGAAGTCGAGATGGGCCCGATCGTCACCGGCGAGGTGCTGAAGCGCATCGAAGGCTATATCGAGCAAGGCGTGAGCGAAGGCGCGCAACTGGTGGTCGACGGGCGCGGGCTGCGCGTGCCGGGCCGCGAGGCCGGCTTCTTCACCGGCGGCACGCTGTTCGACCACGTGACGCCCGACATGCGGATCTACAAGGAAGAAATCTTCGGGCCCGTGCTCGGCTGCGTGCGCGTGAAGGATTTCGGCGCAGCGGTCGACCTGATCAACGCGCACGAATTCGGCAACGGCGTGTCGTGCTTCACGAGCGACGGCGGCATCGCGCGCGAATTCGCGCGGCGCATCCAGGTCGGCATGGTCGGCATCAACGTGCCGATTCCGGTGCCGATGGCGTGGCACGGTTTCGGCGGCTGGAAGAAGAGCCTGTTCGGCGACATGCATGCGTACGGCGAGGAAGGCGTGCGCTTCTACACGCGCCAGAAGTCGGTGATGCAGCGCTGGTCGTCGAGCATCGGCAAGGGTGCCGAATTCGCGATGCCGACCGCGAAGTAAGCCCGCCGGTGCGCCGCCCGCCTGATCGATCGGCGGGCGGTGCGCCGGCAGAATGCGTCAGCCGGCCTTCTTGCCGTGCGCACCGTCGGCGGTCGGCAGGTACGACAGTTCGAGCCGGTACGCGAGCGCGACGAACAGGCTCTGCGCGAGGCCCATCGTGGCCGTCAGCGCACGGAACCCGAACGTCTCGCTGTCCTGCACCATCAGCGTCACCTCGGCCTCCCGCGCGAGCGGGCTCATCCGGCTGTCGGTGATCGCGATCAGGCGCGCGCCGCGCTGCACGGCCTGCTGCGCGACCTGCACGGTCTCGTCCGCGTACGGCATGAACGAAATGACGATCATCACGTCGCCGTTGCGCACCGACCGGATCTGCCCGAGATGCATGCTGCCGAGCGCGCTGAACAGCCCGATGCGCTTGTCGGTGTGCTGCAGCGCATAGTCGAGATACACGGCGATCGGAAACGCGCGCCGCGAGCCGGCGATCCAGATCGCCTGCGTGTCGGCGAGCAGCTCGACGGCCTGCGCGAGCGCCTGCGGGTCGAGCGTCTGCCGCAGTTGCTGCATCCCGGCAATGCTGCCCTTGATGAATTCGTCGGCGATCTGCTCGGGCTGCAGGCTCGACGAGCCCGATTCGATCACGTCGCGCAGCCGCAGGTTGTATGCGCGCCCCGGCGCGATCTGCTGCGCGAGCCCTTCGCGGAACAACCGCTGCATCTCGGAGAAACCGGAGAAGCCGAAATGCTTCGCGAAGCGCACGACGGCAGACGGCTGCACGCCGCACGCTTCCGCGAGCGACTGGATGCCTTCCAGGCCCAGCTGGTCCCGATGCGTTTCCACGTGGCGCGCAATGACCTTCAAGCGATTGCTGAGGCCGTCGTATTCCTGCGTCAGGTGCTGCAGGAACTGCTCGACGGTGGCGGGAGGTTTCTCGGATGAACTCATCGGATGGCGCGAAGTTGACGGCCCCGGTGCGCGCGCGATGCTGACGGACGCGGCCCGAGGCTCACCTGGATACATGCATGAAGGGCGAATTTAATCACGTTTGCGGCACGGCCCGCGCCGCGCGTTTCGCTCCCACGCGCTCGATCATCACCTGCACACGCTCCACGGCAAGACTGGAAACGATTGTCCAACGCTCTCGCGGCGTCGTAAAGATTAGGGTGTCTACCGAGGCCGACGGCCGGTGCGTTGCGGAACACAGCGCACCGACAGCCGGCTCGTCGTGCCCTGCTCAACGATAATCGACCCACACGCCGCCCGCGTCGGCGGAACGCACGCAGTTCTCGACCCATCGGACGCCTTCGACGCCCGCGTGAACGTCCGGAAAGCGGATGTCCTTCAGCGCCGCGGCGTCGCCGCGATCGGCCGCATCCATCGCGAGCGCGAAGCGCGCATAGAGATTCGACCAGGCCTCGAACAACCCTTCCGGATGCCCGGCGCCGATGCGATCCTCGCGCAACGCATTCGGATGCAGGTAGCCCATCCCGCGATCGAGCACCTGCGCGGGTTGCCCCTGCACTTCATAGCGCAACTGGTTCGGATGCTCGTCCCACCATTCGACGCTCGCCTTCGAACCGATCACGCGCACCTTCTGGCCGTGCATCGAACCCGCGTTGACCGCGCTCGACCATACGTAGCCGATCGCGCCCGTGTCGTATTCCATGATCGTGAACGCGTTGTCCTCCAGCGGCGCGCGGCTCTTCACGAAGCTCTGCCGCGAACACATCAGCCGCCGGATCTTCAGCTCCGGCGCCATCACCTCGGAGATGTACAGCGGATGCGTGCCGATATCGCCAAGCACGTAGCTCGGGCCCGCGAACTTCGGGTCGACGCGCCAGCGCGCGGCCGCGCTCGCGGCCTCGACGCCTTCGCTGTGGAAGCCGTGCGCGAACTGCATCTGCACGATGCGGATCTCGCCGAGATCGCCGCGCGCGATCATCTCGCGCGCCTGTTCGATCATCTGGTGACCCGAATAGCCGTATGCGACGCCGACGATCCGGTTTTTCTCGACCGACAGCCGCTGCAGCGTCCCGGCCTCGTCGGTCGTGAAGCACAGCGGCTTCTCGCAGACCACGTGCAGCCCCGCATTCAGCGCGGCGCGGCAGATCTCGAAGTGCGTGTTGTTCGGCGTCGTGATCGACACCGCGCGAATGCCGTCCGGGCGACGCGCCTCGGCGTCGAACATCGTCGCGTAGTCGGGATAACAACGCTCGGCGGCGACGCCGAGCTTCACGCCGAACTGGCGGCCGCGCTCGGGATCGATGTCGAATGCGCCGGCGACCAGATCGAAACTGCCGTCGCGCAACGCGGCCGACCGGTGGCTGTAGCCGATCTGGCTGCCGAGCCCGCCGCCGACCATGCCCCAGCGAATCGAGTGTCCAAGCAGAATCTGTCCGTCAATCATGATGGTGGTGTTCCTGGTCCGTGTTCGGGGTTTCGGTGGTTCAGGTGTTCATGCGAATGTTCATGCGAAGCCGGCCGACGCGAGAAACGCGCGGCTCGCGGCGACGTCGCGCAGGCTCGTGCCCGCATTGCGCGGGTCGCGTTCCTGCTCGATCGTGATGTAGCCCGCGTAGCCGATGTCGTCGAGCGCGTGCCGGATCGACCGGTAGTCGAGCACGCCGGTGCCGATCGGGCACATCACACCGCGCGCGCATGCAGCGAAGAACGCGATGTGCTCGCCCATCACCGCGTCGTACACGGCCCTGTCGATATCCTTGAAATGCACGTAGTCGAGACGCGCCGCATGGCGGCGCAGCCAGGCTTCCGGGTCCATGCCCGAGTAGTACAGGTGGCCCGTATCGAGACAGAGGCCGACCGTATCGGCCGGAAGATCGGCGACGATCCGGTCGATCTCGTCCGCGAACTCGATGTAGCCGCCCGCATGCGGATGGATCACCGCGCGCACGCCGAACTCGTCGCGCGCGATCGTCGCGATCTGCCGGATGTGCTCGACCATCCGCGCCCAGCGTTCGCCGGACAACCGTGGCGCGCGATCGGCGTGGCCGGCCGCGTAATCGCGCTCTTCGTGCCCCCAGTCCATCACGACCAGGTACGGTGCCGCGTAGCGCTGCCCGTCCTGCGTCGGCAGCTTCGGCAGCCGCGTGATCAGTGCGCAGATCTCGCGCGTCTGGCGCAGCAGGTTCGGCAGGTTCTCCGGCGACACGAGATCGTCGAAGATCGTGCCGGCGGTGATGCTCAGGCGCTGCCGCTCGAGCTCCGCGCTAACCACGTCGAGTTCGAGCGGGATATAGCCGTACGGCCCGAGCTCGATGCCTGAGTAGCCGGCCTGCGCGGCCTCGGCGAGCACGTGCCGCCACGGCGGCAGGTGCGGGTTCTTCACGTCGTCGACGCCCCAGCAGCAGGGCGCGCAACCAATCTTCATCGTCATGTCGGTCAGTCCGGCAGGAAAGCGGCGCACGGCCGCACGAGTCGTCGCGACGCGGCCACGATTCAGCCGCGATAGAACGTGGGGCGTTCGGCCATTGCGATCGGTTCGACCGCGCCGCTCTGTTGCGCCCGCACGCACGCGTCGGCAGCAACCGCCGCCGCGTAGCCGTCCCAGGCCGACGGGCCCGTCAGCGCACCCTGCCGCACGCCGTCGATGAACGCCTGCAGCTCGACGTCGTACGACGCGATGAAGCGCTCCTTCCAGTCGGTCATGATGTCGACAGATTGCCGCGCTGCGCGCTTGAGCCCCACGGCCGGCGGATCCGGCAGCTTCGCGATGCCCTGCTCGCCGACCACCTCGCACTGGATGTCGTAGCCGTACTGGCAGTTCACGAAAATCTCGACGTCGATGCGCACGCCGCTCGCGGTTTCCAGCAGCACGATCTGCGGATCGGCGAGATGCGCGGACGCATGGCGCGTCTTCTTCGGATAAACGACCTGCGCGCTCGCGTAATCCTCGCCGAGCAGCCAGCGCAGCACGTCGAGCTCGTGGATCAGCGTGTCGGTGATCGCCATGTCGGTCGTGTAGCGCTCGCCGACCGACTGGTTGCGGTGCGCGCAATGCAGCATCAGCGGCGCGCCGATCTCGCCGCTGTCGATCACGCGCTTCAGCGCGCGATAACCTTCGTCGTACGGCCGCATGAAGCCGACCTGCACG
This sequence comes from Burkholderia sp. BE17, assembly GCF_009362305.1. Lineage (NCBI taxonomy): Bacteria > Pseudomonadati > Pseudomonadota > Betaproteobacteria > Burkholderiales > Burkholderiaceae > Burkholderia > Burkholderia sp. BE17. The sequence goes on along the minus strand of NZ_WHNU01000020.1, from coordinate 135,678 downwards.
AGCCGCTTGCCGTGCGCGACTTCCGCTTCGACGATCCGCATGCAGCCGTCGGCCGTCACGGCGAGCGGCTTCTCGCAGAACACGGGCTTGCCGTGCGCGATCGCGTCGAGCACGAACGCTTCGTGCGTCGGCCCCCACGACGTGACGAGCACGGCCTGCACGTCGGCGGCCGCGACCACTTCATGGCCGTCGCCGTAGATTTCGGCATCGAGCCCGTATTTCGTCACCGCATCGCGCGCCTGCTGCGGATCGATGTCGTTGACGGCCACGACGCGCGCGCCGGACAGCGTACGCGTCAATCTGCGGATATGGTCCTGGCCGATCGCGCCGCAGCCGATCACGCCGATTTGCAAGGTCATCTGGGAGTCTCCAGTCGTTCATCAGCGGCGCGGCCCGTGGCCGCGCCGGTCAGTAATCGTTCAGCGCATCGTGCGATCGAAATGACGATCGACGTAGCGCTGGATCGCGTCGCGCATGTAGCGCGACGATGCTTCGGCGCGGTCCTCCCACGCGAACACGCACGACGACATCACGCCGTCGAAGCCCGCTGTACCGAGCGCACGGAAAAACACGTCCCAGTCGATCTCGCCCTGCCCGATGTCGAGATGCTGGTGCACGCGGATCTGGTTCGAGCCCGGCGGGTTCACGATGTAGCGCAGCTGGCTGCTCTTGCGGTGGTCGAAGGTGTCGGCCACGCGCACGTGCGCGAGGATCGGTGCGGCCTGCGCGATCATCGCGGCCATGTCGTCGCCGTAATAGAACGTGTGCGGCGCGATATACGACAGCTTCAGCGACGGCGAGCCGAGGTTCGTGACGATGTCGATCGCGGGCTGCAGCTGCTCGATCCAGTCCTCCGGATGCGGCTCGACCGACAGCACGATGCCCTCGCGTTCGAGAATCGGCAGCAGCTCGTCCATCGAACGGAACCACGCGGCTTCGCACAGCTCCTTCGGGTTCGCGCCCGGCCGCTCGCCGACCGAGCGCTCCGGCGACGCGCCGCGCCCGAACTCGGACACCATCAGCGCGCACTCCATCTCGACCGCGACCTCGATCGCCTTCTTCCAGCAGCGCACGGCCCATAGCCGCTCGTCCTCGAACGGGCTCGCCCAGCGGTACATCGGCTGCAGCGACGCGAGGCCGACGCCGCTTGCGCGCATCGCCTGGCGAAACGCGGCCATGCGTTCGCGCGTCGCGCGCGGCATCACCCACCAGTCGAGGAAATCGCTGCGCGGCGACAGCTCGATCTGGTCGTAGCCGAGTTCGGCCACCGCATGCGGCAGCCGGTCCAGCGGCAGGTGGCGAATCATGTAGGGGTCCAGTGCGATCTTCATCAGGCATCCTTGTCGATATCGGATTCCGGTCGGACAGGCCGGGTCAGCGACGCTTCTTCTTGTTGCGATACTGGTCGGCGATCACGGCCGCGACGATGATCGCGCCCTTGACCATCTCCTGGTAATACGCGTCGATGCGGATGAACGTGAAGCCCGACGTCATCACGCCGAGGATCAGCACGCCGATCACGGTGCCCGTCACGCGGCCGAGGCCGCCCGACAGCGACGTGCCGCCGATCACGACCGCGGCGATCGCGTCGAGCTCGTACATCACGCCCATGCCCGACTGGCCCGAGATCGCGCGCGCGGCCGTCACGGTGCCGGCGATCCCGCTCAGCAGGCCCGCGATCGCATAGACGAACACCAGGTGGCGCGTGACGTTGATGCCCGACACGACGGCCGCGTGGCGGTTCGCGCCGATCGCATAGGTGTACTTGCCGAAGCGCGTGTAGCGCAGCACGACGTGGAAGATCGCGGCGATCACGAGAAAGATGATCACCGGATTGGCGCCTGCGCCGATGGCCGCGAACTGGTCGGTCAGCATCGACACGGGCATGCCGTTGGTGAACCACTTCGCGAACCCGCGGGCGGCGACCATCGTGCCGAGCGTCGCGATGAACGGCGGAATGCCCGTCATCGCGATCAGCGAGCCGTTCAGCAGGCCGACCAGCAGCCCGACGCACACGCCGGCCAGCACCGGCCAGACGATCGGCAGGTCGGTCAGGTGCGGGAACACCGCGCGCGGAAAGTCGGACACCTGCGCGAGGCTCGCCGACACGACGGCGGCCGCCGCCACGACCGACCCCGACGACAGGTCGATCCCGCTGGTGATGATCACGAGGTTCACGCCGACCGCGATGATGCCGATCACGGCCATCTGCAGCACGATGATCTCGAGCCGCTCGGCGTTGAACAGGAAGCTCTGGCCGACGACGATCCAGCCGACGATCTCGAAGAACAGGCTGATGCCGACCAGCACGAGAAAGATGCTCAGCTCCGGCGGCCACTTCGTGTGCCGCGACTTGATTGTCATGGTCTGCGCGTCCGCGACCGGGTTCAGGTTGCCCATTTCTTTGTCTCCAATCTTGTTTCGGCTCAACGCGACGCGAGATCCATGATGCGGACCTGGTCGGCGTCCTTGCGTTCGACGATGCCGGTCATGCGCCCTTCGTGCATCACCATCACGCGGTCGCTCATCCCCAGCACCTCCGGCATCTCCGACGAGATCATCAGCACCGCGACGCCCTTGCCGGCGAGCGCGCTGACGAGCCGGTGGATCTCGGCCTTCGCGCCGACGTCGATGCCGCGCGTCGGTTCGTCGAGGATCAGGATGCGCGGCTGCGTGAGCAGCCAGCGGCCGATCAGCACCTTCTGCTGGTTGCCGCCCGACAGGTTCTGGATCTCCTCGTGCAGGCCGGGCGATTTCACGCGCAGCATCCGGCTCATTTCCTCGCAGTCTCGCTTCAACTGCGCCTGCTGCACGAAATTGAACTTCACGTAGCGGTTGCTGAGCACCGCCGCTTCCATGTTCGCGAGCAGGTCGAGATTCAGGAAGCAGCCGCTGTCCTTGCGGTCCTCGGTCAGGAACGCCATCCCGTGCTTCATCGCCTGCGCGGGCGTCGCGATCCGCACCGGCTTGCCGTCGATCCGGATCTCGCCCGACGTGGCCGGCACGACGCCGAACAGCGCCTCAGCGACGTTCGAGCGCCCCGAGCCGACCAGGCCCGCGACACCGAGAATTTCTCCTGCACGCAGCTCGAAGCTCACGTCGCGGAACACGCCGTCGACGGCGAGGTTCTTCACCGACAGCACGACGTCGCCGATCGGCACCTCTTCCTTCGGGAACATCTGCGTGATCTCGCGCCCGACCATCATGCGGATGATGTCGTCGCGCGTGACGTCGCTCGACGCATGCGTGCCGATGTACTTGCCGTCGCGGAACACCGAGAACTCGTCGGCGATCTCGAACAGCTCGTTCATCTTGTGCGTGATGTAGACGATGCCCTTGCCCTGCTCGCGCAGTTGGCGAATGATCCGGAACAGGTGCGTGACTTCCTTGTCGGTCAGCGCCGACGTCGGCTCGTCCATGATCAGCACGTCCGAGTCGAACGACACGGCCTTCGCGATCTCGACCATCTGCCGGCTCGCGACCGTCAGCGTGCGCACGTCGGTTTCCGGATCGATGTCGATCGACAGCCGCTCGAACAGCGCGGCCGTGCGGCGGCGCAGCTCCGCATGGTCGATCAGGCCGAAGCGGTTCTTCGGTTCGCGGCGGATCCAGATGTTCTCCGCGACCGTCATGTACGGCATCAGGTTGAGTTCCTGGTGGATCATCGCGATCCCGCGGTCGAGCGCATCGAGCGGGCCGTTCAGCACGACGGGTTCGCCGTTGATCAGGATCTCGCCCTGATCGGGCGTGTAGACGCCCGCGATGATCTTCATCAGCGTCGACTTGCCCGCGCCGTTCTCGCCCATCAGCGCATGGACGGTGCCGCGGCGCACGCGGAACTGCACGCCGTCGAGCGCGACGACGCCGGGAAAGGACTTGCCGACGCCGCGCACCTCGAGCACGCAGTCGGCCGCGGCAGAAGCCGGCGAACCGGACGATCCGGATGCGCCGGGCGACCCTCCGGATGAAGCGGCCGGCGCGTCGACGCCGGCCATCGGGCGCGCGATCCTGGCTGTAAACATGGACGTTCCTCGACAATTCGCGCGCGAACCCGGCCAGGCCGGGCCCGCGCAGTTCAACGGATCGCCGCTCAGTGCTTGGCGTACTGGTTCATGTTCTCGGGCGTCACGAGCTCGAACGGCACGTTCACGAAGCGGTCGACGGGCTGCTTCTTCGCGAGCTTCAGCGCGGCGGCAACCGACTGCGCGCCCTGCCCGGCCGCGTTCTGGTACACGGACACCTTCAGCTCGCCGCTCTTCATCGCCGCCAGGCCGTCCGGCGTCGCGTCGATGCCGGCGACGACGGTTTTCGGCGTCAACTTGCGCGCGGCCTTCAGCGCGTTGATCGCGCCGATCGCCATTTCGTCGTTGTTCGACACGATCGCGTCGAACTTGGTCCCGGAGCTCAGCCAGTTCATCGTGATGTCCTGGCCCTGCGTGCGGCTCCACTTGCCTTCGCGCTTGTCGACGATCTTCATGCCCGAGCAGTCCTTCGTCGCGATCACGTCCTCGATGTCCTTGGTGCGGGCGCGCGCCGATTCGTTGGACAGCTCGCCCATCAGCACAAGGAGGTCGCCCTTGCCGCCGAGCAGCTTGCACACCTGGCGCGCCTGCAGCGTGCCCGACTGCTTCTCGTCGGACGCGACGACCGCGACGCCGGCCGGCAGCTTGTCGAAATCGACCGGCTTGCGGTTCACGTAGACGAGCGGGATCTTCGCCGCCGTCGCCATCTTCGTGATCTTCGGCGTCGCGTCGGTATCGACCGCGTTCACGATGATCGCGTCGACCTTCTGCGCGATCATGTTCTGAACCTGGCTCAACTGCTTGCCGACGTCGTTGCCGCCGTCCTCGATCTGCACCGTCGCACCGTCCTTCTTCGCTGCGTCGGTGATGCTGTTGCGCAGGATCGTCAGGAACGTGTCGTCGAACGACGCCATCGTCACGCCGATCTTCTCGGCGTGCGCGAGCGGCGCAGCCAGGATCGCGGCGGCCGCGACGGCCATCAGCTTGGTCTTCATGATCACTCTGTCTCCTCATCTCCGGGGGGCGGAAGACGGCACGTTGCGCGCCGCCGGGCCGAGTCCGATACGGACTGAAGCATCCGGATGAAACTGTAGATCACTTCCTCGAAAATTTGGAAATTTATTTCTACGTGATTTCACCTAGGGAACTGTATTTCCAAAAAGTCTAGACTGCGTCCGTAGCCCGATTCCTTGCGGCAGGCAGCCTCGCGTCGTGCAGCGCACGTCGCGGACCGCCGCCGGAGGATCGGTCCCCTAAACTGCCGGCAGCGCCGAACGCCGGCCGCGAGCGTGATACGTGATATGAGCCTGCTGAACTTTCCGAGTGACCGCCCCATCGATCTCGCCTGCCTCGGCCGCGTGGCCGTGGATCTCTATGCGCAGCAGTACGGCAGCCGCCTGGAGGACGCGCGCAGCTTCCAGATGTATCTCGGCGGCTCGTCGGGCAACGTCGCGTTCGGCGTCGCCCGGCTCGGGCTGAAGACCGCGATGATCTCGCGCGTCGGCGACGAGCAGATGGGCCGCTTCCTGCGCGAGACGCTCGAGCGCGAAGGCTGCGACACGAGCCAGCTGCAGACCGACCGCGAGCGCCTCACCGCGCTGGTGCTGCTCGGGCTGAAGGATCGCGACACGTTCCCGCTGCTGTTCGTGCGCGAGAACTGCGCGGACATGGCCGTGCGCGCCGACGAGATCCGCGAGGACTTCATCGCCGGCTGCCGCGCGCTCGCGATCACCGGCACGCATCTTTCCACGCCGGCCACGCGCGAAACGTCGCTGACCGCGCTCGGCTACGCGCGCCGCCACGGCGTCGTGCGGATTCTCGATATCGACTACCGGCCCGTGCTGTGGGGGCTGACCGCGCGCGGCGCGGGCGAGAACCGCTACGTGCCCGACGCGCAGGTGACGCGGCAGTTGCAGCAGGTGCTCGGCGAATTCGACCTGCTGGTCGGCACCGAGGAGGAATTCCTGATCGCGGGCGGCGTGCCGCACGACCTGATCGGTTCGTTGCAGGCGGTGCGCGGGATCACGAACGCCACGCTGGTCGTCAAGCGCGGCGCGCTCGGCTGCTGCGTGATCGAAGGCGACATCCCCGCGCGGATCGACGATGCGCCGACCTTCCTCGGCGAACGCGTCGAGGTACTCAACGTGCTCGGCGCGGGCGATGCGTTCCTGTCGGGCCTGCTGTCCGGGCTGCTGCGCGGCCGCGACTGGGCCGAAGCGACGCGCATCGCGAACGCATGCGGCGCGATCGTCGTGTCGCGCCACGCGTGCTCGGCCGCGATGCCGACGCCGGCCGAACTCGCGCACTGGTTCGACGGCAGCCGCAATCCCGTGGTCGACGCGGACCGCACGCTCGCGCACCTGCATCGCGTCACGGTGCCGCGCCGCGAATGGGACGACCTGTGCGTGATGGCGTTCGACCATCGCAGCCAGTTCTACGAACTCGCGGTGCAGGCCGGCGCGGACGAGGCGCGAATCAAGACGCTGAAGCGCCTGCTCGTGCGCGCGGCCGAACAGGTCGAGCGCGATCGTCATATCGAAGGCCATGTCGGCGTGCTGATCGACGGCGGCGCGTACGGCAGCGACGCGCTCGCGTCGGCCACCGGGCGCGGCTGGTGGGTCGGCCGCCCGGTCGAGCTGCCGGGCTCGCGGCCGCTGCGCTTCGACGAGACGCGCTCGGTCGGCTCGTCGCTTACGCACTGGCCGACCGAGCAGGTCGTGAAGTGCCTCGTTCACTACCACCCCGACGACGACGTCGACCTGCGCGTCGAGCAGGAGCAGCGCGTGCTGGAGCTGTGGGAAGCCACGCGCGCCAGCGGCAACGAGCTGTTGCTGGAAGTCATTCCGCCGCGCGCGGTCACGCCGGCCGGCACCGAGGACGATGCGGTGCTGCGCGCGGTCGCGCGCTTCTACAACCTCGGCGTGATGCCCGAATGGTGGAAGCTCACGCCGCTGAGCGCCGACGGCTGGGCGCGGCTCGCCGCGCTGATCGCCGAGCGCGACCCGCACTGCCGCGGCGCGGTGATCCTCGGGCTGAACCAGCCGCTGCAATACCTCGTCGACAGCTTCCGCTCGGCGACCAACCCGATCGTCAAGGGCTTCATGGTCGGGCGCACGCTGTGGGCCGATGCGTCGCTGAACTGGCTCGCCGGCCGCATCGACGACCAGGCGCTGATCGACGAAGTCGCCGGCAACTTCGCGCAACTCGTGGACGCGTGGCTCGGCCGCCGGGGCGCCGCGCGCGCCGCCGCGGCCTGATACGCGTGCCCGTCATGACCGATCCAATCCTTCTTCACCGACCGACGATGACCCCTACCGTGAGACTGACCGTCAGCCAGGCGCTCGTGCGCTACCTGGCCGCCCTGCGCGCCGAAGTCGTCCAGCCCGACGGCCGCACCGAGATCCTGCCGTACTGCGGCGGCGTGTTCGCGATCTTCGGCCACGGCAACGTGGCCGGGCTCGGCGAAGCATTGCACGCCGAGAAAGACCGGCTGCCGACGTTCCGCGCGCATAACGAGCAAGGGATGGCCAACGCGGCCGTCGCATTCGCGAAAGCGAATTTCCGCCAGCGGATGATGGCCGCGACGTCGAGCATCGGCCCCGGCGCGACCAACATGCTGACGTCGGCCGCACTCGCGCACGTCGGCCGGCTGCCGCTGTTGCTGCTGCCCGGCGACGTGTTCGTGTCGCGGCTGCCCGACCCCGTGCTGCAGCAGGTCGAGGATTTCGAACAGGGCGACGTCAGCGCGAACGACTGCTTCCGCCCCGTCACGCGCTACTTCGACCGGATCACGTCGCCCGAGCAGTTGCTCGTCGCACTGCCGCGCGCGATCCAGGTGATGACCGACCCCGCGCAATGCGGCCCCGTGTGTCTCGCGCTGCCGCAGGACGTGCAGACCTTCGCGTACGACTGGCCCGAGGATTTCTTCGCGCCGCCGGTGATCCGGATGCGCCGGCCGCCGGCCGACCCGCTCGAACTCGCCGATGCGCTCGACGTGCTGAAGGCCGCGAAGAAACCGCTGATCGTCGCCGGCGGCGGCGTGCTGTACAGCCAGGCGTGGGACGCGCTGCGCGCGTTCGCCGACACGCACGGCGTGCCGGTCGCCGAATCGCAGGCCGGCAAGGGCAGCCTCGCGTGGGATCACCCGCTGAACCTCGGCTCGATCGGCGTGACGGGCTCGCCCGCCGCGAACCGCGCGGCCGCGCAGGCCGACGTCGTGCTCGCGGTCGGCACGCGGCTGCAGGATTTCACGACCGGCTCGCATGCGCTTTACGGCGATGCAACGCTGCTGAGCCTGAACGTGGCGCCGTTCGACGCGGGCAAGAAACGCGGCCGGCAACTGGTCGCCGATGCGCGCACGGGCCTCGCCCAGTTGTCGGCCGCGCTGGCCGGCTGGCGCGCCGACGCGGCATGGACGACCGCCAACCGCGACCAGGCCGCCGCGTGGAACGCGCGCGTGGCCGAGCTGACGACGCGCGTGCCGAAGGACACGCTGCCGTACGACGCGGAAGTGATCGGCGCGGTGCGCGATTCCGCGGCCGACGCGGGGTGCGACAGCGCGCGCGACGACCTCGTGGTATGCGCGGCCGGCACGCTGCCGGCCGAGCTGCACAAGCTGTGGCGCAGCGGCGTGCCGGGCAACTACCACATGGACTATGCGTACTCGTGCATGGGTTACGAAGTCGCGGGCGGCCTCGGCGCGAAGCTCGCGCGGCCCGAACGCGAAGTGATCGTGATCGTCGGCGACGGCTCGTACATGATGCTCAACGCCGAGCTCGCCACTTCCGTGATGCTCGGCCGCAAGCTGATCGTCGTGATCCTCGACAACCGCGGCTACGGCTGCATCGAGCGGCTGCAGCTGAATTGCGGCGGCGCGAGCTTCAACAACATGCTCGACGACTGCGTGCCGGAAGGCGGCGCGCGCTCGACGATCGACTTCGCGATGCATGCGCGTGCGATGGGCGCCGACGCGGTGCACGTGCGCGACGTCGGCGAGCTGCGCAGCGAAATGAAGCGCGCTCGCGCGGCGAAGACGAGCCAGGTGCTCGTGATCGACACCACGCACAAGCGCACGACCGACGACGGCGGCGCGTGGTGGGAAGTCGCGGTGCCGCAGGTATCCGAGCGTGCCGGTGTCGAAGAAGCGCACCGCGCGTATCTCGACGCAAAGACCCGGCAGCGGCGCTGACGCCGCGCGCTGCCCACGAACCCGCCCCGCGAAAAACACATTCGAACCAAGGAAGCACGTCATGAGCTGGAAAGTCCGCATCGGTATCAATCCCCTGTCGTGGATGAACGACGACCTGCCGTCGCTCGGCGGCGAGACGCCGCTCGAAACGGCGCTGAAGGAAGGCGCCGAAATCGGCTACGCGGGCTTCGAGCTCGGCAACAAGTTTCCGAAGACGGGCCCCGAGCTGAAGGCGAAGCTCGCCGAGTTCGGGCTCGTGTGCGTATCGGGCTGGTATTCGGGCTTCCTCGCGGAAGTCGAACCGGGCATGAGCGACGCCGATGCCGTCGCCGCGGAAATCGAGCGCTGCCGCGCGCACATGACGAAGCTGCAGTACAACGACGTGAAGGTGGTCGTGTACGGCGAATGCGCGGGCACGATCCAGGGCAGCATCGACACGCCGGTCGCGAAGCGGCCGCGCTTCGTCGACGACGCAGCCTGGCAGCGCTACGCGGCGCGGCTCGACGCATTCGGCGCGCACCTGCTCGACACGTACGGGATCAAGCTCGCCTACCATCACCACATGGGCGCGTACGTCGAGTCGCCCGACGACGTCGACCGGCTGATGGCGCTGACCGATCCGGCCAAGGTGTTCCTGCTGTTCGACACCGGCCACGCGTATTTCGGCGGCGCGGCCGACCCGGTGACGCTGCTGAAGAAGCACGTGTCGCGCGTGGTCCACGTGCATTGCAAGGACGTGCGGGCGCAGGTCGTCACGCAGGCGCGCAACGACGGCTGGAGCTTCCTGAACGGCGTGATCAACGGCACCTTCACGGTGCCCGGCGACGGCGCGCTCGACTACGACGCGACGCTGCGCACGCTGAAGGACGCCGGCTATGAAGGCTGGCTCGTCGTCGAGGCCGAGCAGGATCCGGCCGTCGCGCCGAGCTACGCGTATGCGAAGAAGGGCTATGAATCGCTGCGCGCGATCGTCGACCGGTTGAGCGCGTGAGCAAGCAAGTGCCCGAACGCTTGAGCCCCACTCTATTGCGGAGCCCCACCCCATGACGATTTCTCCCCTGCTGGTCAAGGCATCTGCCGACCGCGAAATCTGCAATGTCACGCCCGAGTCGGCCGGCTGGAAGCATGTCGGTTTTCGCGCGCTGCGCCTGAAGGCCGGCGACACCGAAACGCTCGACACCGGCGCGCGCGAGCTGTGCGTCGTCGTGCTCACCGGCACGGTGCGCGCGGACGTCGACGGCGAAACCTACGATGCGCTCGGCAAGCGCGACAGCGTATTCGAAGACGTGTCGCCGGACGCGCTGTACGTGCCGGGCGGCAAGACGGTCACGCTGGTCGCGACGCGCGATGCGGAAATCGCGCTGTGCACCGCGCCGTACGCGAGCGGCGACAAGCCGGTGCGGCGCCTCGACGGCGAACGGATGCGCCGTTCGGTGCGCGGGCAAGGCACCAACACGCGCTACGTGTGCGACATCCTGATGGGCGACAACCCGGCGGCCGAGCGGCTGCTGGTCGTCGAGGTCGTCACGCCGGCCAGCCATTCGAGCAGCTATCCGCCGCACAAGCACGATCGCGACGCGGCACCCGACGAGACCTCGCTCGAGGAAACGTATTACCACCGGATCGACCCGCCGCAGGGCTTCGCGTTCCAACGCGTGTACACGGACGACCGCAGCCTCGACGAAGCATGCGCGGTCGAGAACCACGACGTCGTGATGGTGCCGCGCGGCTATCACCCGGTCGTCGCGCCGCACGGCTACAACCTGTACTACCTGAACGTGATGGCCGGGCCGAGCCGCGCGTGGGCGTTCAAGAACGATCCCGCGCACGAGTGGATGCTCGACGCGGCGCCGAAGCGCTGAACGAACGACGGGCAAGCGCGCGGCCCGTCACGAGGCGGCGCCGGCGCGCGAACCCGACTTGCGACGATACGGAGCCGCCATGGTGACGACCTTCCTGCGCATCGATCACGCGCCCCTCGACGACGACACGCCGGACACTGCGCTGCCGCGCTTCAATGCCGACGTCGCGCGCCGGCTGGGGGAAATCGCGGTCAATATCGCGTCGCGCCGCGGGCTGCCGATCGCGGTCGGCATCGTCGGCGAAGCGGCACCGCTGTTCTACTGCGCGCTAGACGGCAGCGGTGCGGAAGACAGCGACGCGATCCGCCGCCGGCAGAACACCGTGCTCCGTTTCGGCCTGAGTTCGCTCGAGGTCGGCGCGCAGTTTCGCCGCGCCGGCTGGTCGCTGCGGTCGCAGGGCCTGTCGGACGACGACTATGCGCTCGACGGCGGCGGCGTGCCGTTGCGAGTCGCCGGTGCGGGCCTCGTCGGTGCCATGACGATCGCGGGGCTCGATTCCGAACGCAATCACGCGCTCGTCGTCGAGAGCCTGCGCTGGCACGTCGGCGCGAACGCGCTGGCGATGATCGCTTGACGACGCAATCGGCACCATCGGCGCACGCGCGCCGATGGTGCCGATTTGCCGTATCGCGGGATCAGTTCAACCCGCCGCTCACGACGAGGTGTTCGCCGGTCATCCAGCGTGCATCGTCCGATGCGAGGAACACGGCGACCGACGCGATGTCGTTCGGCTCGCCGAGGCGGCCGAGCGGCGTCTGGCCAAGCACCTGCGCTTCGAGATCGGAACCGATGATGCCCGCGCTGTGCGTGCCCTCGGTCACGACCATGCCCGGGTTGATCGCATTCACGCGGATCTTGCGCGGGCCGAGCTCGAGCGCGAGCACGCCGGTGATCGCGTCGACCGCGCCCTTGGTGCCGCTGTACACCGCGCTGGCGGGCGGCGTGATGCTGGTCACCACCGAGCTGATGTTGATGATGCTCGCGCCTTCGCCGAGATGCTTGACGGCCGCCTGCGTCGTGAGCAGCACGCCGAACACGTTCGTATCGAACTGCCGGCGGTAGTGCTCTTCGGTGATCGCTTCGATCGGCGCGAATTCGTACACGCCGGAATTGTTGACGAGCACGTCGAGACGGCCGTACGTGTCGATCGCCGTATCGACGATGCGCTGCGCATCGGCTGCCTTCGACACGTCGCCGCCGACCGCGACCGCGCGGCCGCCGGCTTCGACGATCGCGCTCACCACCGCGTCGGCGCCCGCCTTGCTGCTCGCGTAATTGACGACGACCGACGCGCCTTCCGCGGCCAGCGCCCGCGCGATCGCGGCGCCGATGCCCTTCGATCCGCCCGTGACGATCGCTACCTTGTTTGCCAGCTTGCTCATGATTTCATTCCTCAGTCAGATGACTATCGATGGATGGCGCCGGTTGCCGCATCGATGTTGCGGCCCGGCATGAGTGGCAATTTAAGGTGCCGCGCGGCGGCGATAAAGCGGCTCGACGCGAATTGTCTGGCGGGGCCAGCCGAACAATCGGTTCGGCGCCGTCAGCCGGCGCTCAGCCACGCGTTGGCGATGTCTCCGGCCAGCCCGTCGAGCGCGCCGTCGTAGACGATCCGTCCGCGCCCCATTACCGCGACGCGCGTCGTCAACCTCGGCGCAAGCTGCAAACGCTGCTCGATCAGCACGATCGCGACGCCGTCGGCCTGCAGCGCGGCGAGGCACGCACCGACTTCGTCGACCGCGAGCGGCGCGAGCCCTTCGGCCGGTTCGTCGACGATCAGCACGCGCGGGCCGCCGGCGAGCGCACGCACCAGCGCGAGCACCTGCTGCTCGCCGCCCGACAACCGCCCGGCCTTCACGTCCGCGCGCGCGGCCAGCAGCGGAAAACGGTCGAACAGGCGTTCGAGCGCCGCGCGTTCGGCCACGCCGCGCGTGCCGCGCAGCCCGAGCTTCAGGTTGTCGCGCACGGTCAGCAGCGGAAACACGTCGCGGCTTTCGGCAACGTAAGCGACGCCGCGCCGCGCGATCTCGAACGTGCGCGCGCCCGCGCATTCGGCGCCGGCGACGCGCACCGAGCCGGCCGTGCGCACGAGCCCCATCACGGCCTTCGCGAGCGTCGAGCGCCCCGAGCCGTTGCGGCCGAGCAGCGCGAGCGTCTCGCCCGGCGCGAGCGCGAGCTCGACGCCGTCGAGCACGGGCTGCAATCCATACCACGCGCGCAGGTCGCGAATGTCGAGCAGTGCGCTCGTCATACGCTGCCCTCCCCGAGATACGCGGCGCGCACCGCCGGATCGGCGCGGATCGCATCGGGCTCGCCGGTCGCGACCACCGTGCCGCGCACGAGTACCGTGATGCGTTCGGCGAAGCCGAACACCGCGTCCATGTCGTGCTCGATCATCAGCACCGTGCGGCCCTGCGTCGTCGCCCGGATCAGCGCGATCATCCGCGCCGCCTGCGCGCGGCTCATGCCGGCCGTCGGCTCGTCGAGCAGCAGCGTGCGCGCGCCGCTCGCGAGCGCGATCCCGAGATCGAGCGCGCGCTGCTCCGCATAGCCCAGCTCGGCGGCCGGCGTGTCGCGCCGCGCGTCGAGACCGATGTCGTGCAGCACGCGCGCGGCCGCGAGATCGACCGACGCCGATTCGCGCAGCCGGTTCCACCAGCGCCGCCGCTCGGCCGGCGCATGCAGCGCCGCGCAGCGCAGGTTGTCGAATACGGTCAGCCGCGCGAACGCGCTCGTCTGCTGGAAACTGCGGCCGATGCCGAGACGGCTCGCGACGACCGGCCCGCGCCCACGCAGCTCGACGCCGTGCAGCACGACGCGCCCGCGGGTCGGCCGCGTCGCGCCTGCGATCACGCCGAACAGCGTCGACTTGCCCGCGCCGTTCGGCCCGATCAGCGCATGGCGCTCGCCGGCCGCGATGCTCAGCTCGACGCCGTCGAGCACCGTTTGCGCACCGAAGCGCTGCACGACGCCATGCAGCGCGATCGCGTTGCCGTTCATCGCCCGTCCTCCCGCTTGCCGGCCCGCGTGCCCTGCACGAGCCGCGCGCGCCAGCCCCACAGCAGCGTGCCGATGCCGGCCGCCGAGCACGCGACGGCCCAGCCGGCCGGCGTATCGGCGTCGATACTCCATGCGCCGAACGCGAGGCCCGTGCCGTCGTCCTGCGCGAAGCGCCACGCATAACCGAGCTCGGCCGCGCAGACGATCGCGACGCCCCAGAACACGCACGCGCCGATGCCGCACAGCATGCGCCACCGCTCGGCCGCCGGCGCGCCGCGGCGCAACGCATGCGCGAGCGCTTGCGCGATGCCCGCGATCCCGCGCGGTGCGGCCACGACGATCACGACGAACAACACGCCGAGATACAGCGCCCACGCACGCGACACGCCCGCGACGACGATGCTCAGCGCGGTCAGCATCGCCGCGCCGGCCGCCGGCCCGAAGAACGCGCCGGTGCCGCCGATGACCGCGGCGATCAGCACGGTCGCCGAGCGCGCCATCGACACGCTGTCGGGTGTCGCTATTTCGACGTCGATCAGCGTCAGCGTGCCGGCGATGCCCGCGAAGAACGATGCGCAGGTGACCATCGCGAGCCGCACGCGGCGCGGATCGGTGCCGAGCGCGGCAACGCGTTCCGGGTTGTCGCGCACCGCGTTCGCGAGCCGCGCGAGCGGCGTGCGCGTCAGCGCATGCATCGCGAACGCCGACGCAACGCACCATGCGGCGATCACCGCGTACGCCTGCACCGGCGCGCCGAATTGCCAGCCGCCCCACGGTGTGCCGCTCGCGCGATCGATCGGCACGCCGCCGATGCCGCCGAACCACGCGGGCACGCTCCACGCGGCGGCCGCAACGCATTCGCCGAGCCCGAGCGTGATCATCGCGAACGCAGTGCCTGAACGGCGCGTCGCGAGCAGCCCGGCGACGAAGCCGAAGCCCGCGCCGGCCATGCCGCCGACGAGCGGCAGCAGCGGCAGCGGGCCGCCGAAGCGGTTGAACCAGTGCGCGGCCGCGAAGGCGCCGAGGCCCGCAAACGCCGCATGCCCGAACGACAGCAGCCCGGTCGTGCCGAGCTGCAGGTTGTACGACAGCGCGAGCACGACGAGCGCGGCCGTCTGCGCGAGATAACCGAGCACCGCGCCGTGCGGCCACAGCCACGCGGGCAGCGCGACGCACGCGGCGAACAGCGCCCAGCGCACGAAACCGGCGAGCGCGCGGCTACGCATCGGCGCGCTCGCCGAACAGACCGCGCGGCCGCGCGACCAGCACCGCAACGAGCAGCAGGTACGGCACCAGCGGCGCCAGCTGCGCGATCGAAACCGCGGCCACGCTGTCGGGCAGCGCGACGCCGGCCCATAACGCGAGGTCGCGCAGCGACGTGTCGCTCGCGGCCGCGAAGGTCTGCGCGAAACCGACCGCGAGCGACGCGGCGAACGCGCCGCCGAGCGAACCGAGGCCGCCGATCACGACGACCGCGAACACGACCGACCCGACGGTCTCGGCCAGCGCGGGTTCGATCACCGCGAGCGGCGCGCCGATCACGCCGGCCAGTGCCGCGAGCGCGGTGCCCGTGCCGAACAACAAGGTCATCACGCGCGGCACGTCGTAGCCGAGCGCCTCGACGGCCGCGCGATGCGTCAGCGCCGCGCGCACGACGAGCCCGATGCGCGACACGCGCAGCAGCGCGCCGAGCGCGACCAGCATCGCCGCGGACATCCCCATCATGAACAGCCGGTAGCGCGGCAGCGCGAGGCCGAATACGGTCACGGGTGCGCCGTCAAACAGCGTCGGCACGGGCGCCGGCAGCGGCGCGAGCCCCCACAGCAGTTTCGCGCCCTCGCCGATCAGGTAGGCCAGGCCGAAGGTC
Source organism: Burkholderia sp. BE17 (assembly GCF_009362305.1). Lineage (NCBI taxonomy): Bacteria > Pseudomonadati > Pseudomonadota > Betaproteobacteria > Burkholderiales > Burkholderiaceae > Burkholderia > Burkholderia sp. BE17. The sequence continues at coordinate 119,739 of NZ_WHNU01000020.1, read as the reverse complement.
AGCAGCAGCTCGCTCGTATGGCCGCGTGCCTGCACGCGGCGCAGCAGCCAGCGTTCGCAGCCGGCGCCGAGCAGCCCGACCGCGAGCGGCGCGAGCACGAGCGCGGGCCAGAAGCCCGCGCGCGCCGCGATGCTGTAGCCGACATACGCACCGAGCATGTAGAAGCTCGCATGCGCGAAGTTCAGCACGCCCTGCACGCTGAAGATCAGCGTGAGACCCGCCGACAGCATGAACAGCAGCAAACCGTAGCTGAGGCCGTTGAAGGCCTGGAGCGCGACCGCGTGCACCGCCGCGCGCCCGTCAGCCGGCGAGCGGTTCGAGCGCCGCGCGCAGCGCATCCGGCAGCGCGACCGGGCGGCGCGTGCCGCGATCGACGTACACGTGCACGAAATGCCCCTGCGCGGCGGGCGATGCATCGCCTTGCGCGAACAGCCCGACCTCGTAGCGCACGCTCGACGTGCCGAGCTTCGCGACGCGCAGCCCCGCGTCGACCGACTGCGGAAACACGAGCGGCGCGAAGTAGTTGCACTGCGTCTCGACGACCAGCCCGATCGTCTGCCCGTGCTCGACGTCGAGCACGCCCGCGCGGATCAGGTACTCGTTCACGACGGTGTCGAAGTAGCTGTAGTAGACGACGTTGTTCACGTGCCCGTAGACGTCGTTGTCCATCCAGCGGGTCGTGATCGGCAGGAAGTGGCGATAGGCGTCGCGGGAACGCGACTGCGGCTTGTCGGACATGGCGATGGCGGTCAGGACGATGGAGGCGATGCGCGGCGGCCGAGTGGCACGGCGCGCCGGCAACAAGCGAAGCGCTGCGTCGCGATCGCGCGCGGCACGGCGGATGAAAACCTGCGGACGGGCCGGCCCGTCACTGCCCCGGCCGGTCGACGAATTCGAAATCGAGGCCGCGCGCCCGCATCCAGTCGGCGAGTGCGACGCCCGTGCCCGCGCGCCACGGGCGCAGCAGCGGCGGATCGACGAGCCGGTATTCGAGCAGTTCCGGCGACAGCGCGACCGTGCCCGACGCGCGCACGTGGTACGCGATGATCAGTTCGTTCTTGCGGATGAATTCGTACACGCCGACGAGCGACACGTGCTCGGCCTTCAGCGCCGTTTCCTCGAACACCTCGCGCGCGATGCCGTCCTCGGGCGTCTCGCCGTTCTCGAGGAAGCCGGTGATCAGCGCGAACATCCCTTCGGGCCAGGCCGCGTTGCGCGCGAGCAGGATCTTGCCGTCGACCTCGACGATCGCCGCGACGACGGGCAGCGGGTTGTTCCAGTGGACATAGCCGCAGGTGTCGTCGGGGCACGCCTGGCGGACGCGGCCGCCTTCATGTTCGGGATCGGCGCGCTCGGTCAGCGGGCTCGCGCAGCGCGGGCAAAAGCGGTAGTCGGCGATGGTCATCGATGGGGATCTGGCGGACGCCCGGCGGACGCCTGCCGGCTGCCCGCGCGCCCGCTCGGCGCGGGAAAGGCTTCCATTCTAGCGAGTTTGCCCGCGCCGCAGACGATCCGGCCCCGCGGGCGTCAGGGTCGCAGGCGGCCCTTTGCGGCGGTCGCCGCGAAGCCGGCGGCACCCAGGAGCAGCGCGCCCACCGCGACCCACAGCGCCGGGGAAAACGACCCGAAGCGCGCGGCAAGCGGCGCCGCGACGAGCGGCCCGATAATCTGCCCGACCCCGTACGACGCGGTCGCATAGCCCATCAGCCCGGCCGCGCGCTCGCCGTGCAGGCGCCGCGCCTCGCGCATCGCGAACAGCGTGATCGCGGTGAACGGCAGGCCCAGCAGCGCGCTGCCGACCGAGAAGCCGAGCGCGTTCGGCCACACGATCCCGGCCGCGATGCCGAGCGCCTGCGTCGCGCAGCCGGCCGCCAGCAGCAGCCGGTTGTCCCAGTGCCCGGGCAGCCGCGCGGCGGCGATCGCGCCGACGATCAGCGCCGCGCCGAACATCGGCCAGAACAGGTCGGGCCACGGCGAGCCGACCGGCAGCGCGGCGCGCGCGATCACGGGCAGGAACGTCGCGGTGATGATGTAGCCGAAGCCCGGCGTCCCGTACAGCACGACGAGCCACGCGGCATCGGCTCGATGCCGGCGCGCGCCTGGGGGCGCCGCGGAGGCCGCCGCGGCCGCATGCGGCGCGGCGCCGGCCGCCGGCACGCCTTGCGCCGGCGCGGCAGAAAATGTGCGCCAGATCGCGACCGACAGCACGGCCGACAGCGCCGCGAAGCCGAGCCAGCCCGACGCCGCCGGCCGGCCAGCCAGCGCACTGCCGATCAGCCCCGTCAGCACGATGCCGACGCCGGGCCCCGCGTAGATCACGCCGCTCCACTCGGGCGCGTGCAGCTCGGCCAGGCGCCGCAGCCCCCATTGCGACACGAATACGAACGTCCACGCGCTGACGACGCCCGCGACGAAGCGCACCGCGAGCCACACGGGCAGCAGATGGCCGATGCCCATCGCGGCGGTGAGCAGCACGGTGGCCGCGAGCCCGAAGCGGACCATCCGTGCGGGCGCGACGCGCAGCGCCGCGCAACTGACCGCGCCGGCGAAATAACCCGCGTAGTTCGCCGATGCGAGCCAGCCGCCGGCCTTCAGGCCGATCGAGCCGTCCGCGAGCATCAGCGGCAGCAGCGGCGTGAACGCGAAACGGCCGACGCCGAGCACGACGGCGAGGCCGACCATGCAGGCCAGCGCGGCCGCGCGGGCGCGGCGGTCGGCCTGATCGGACGAAAGCGCGCCGGCGGCGGCGGTCGGGGCATCGGAACGAGACATGGCGGCGTGGGCCGGCGCGCGACACGCCGGCCGGATCGGAAACCGGAATGCTTCCATCGTAGCTTGACCAGACGTTCTCGAAAAATGAATAATTAAGAATCCATTCATCGCTTGGAGAGAATCATGGACCTGGCTGCGCTGGCGATTTTCCGGGCGGTCGTGCGCGAGAACGGCGTGACGCGCGCGGCGGCGAAGCTCAATCGCGTGCAGTCGAACGTCACGACGCGCATCAAGCAGCTCGAGGAGGAACTCGGCGCGGCGCTGTTCGTGCGCGACGGCCGCCGGCTCGTGCTGACGCCGGCCGGGCACACGCTGCTGCCGTATGCGGAGCGCCTGCTGGCGCTCGCCGACGAGGCGCGCGACGCGGTGCGCGAGGACACGCCGCGCGGGCGGCTGCGGCTCGGCACGATGGAAAGCACGGCCGCGAGCCGGCTGCCGACCGTGCTCGCGCGCTATCACCATGCGTGGCCCGACGTGTCGCTCGAACTGGTGACGGGCACGACGGGCTGGCTGATCGGCAAGGTGCGCGACTTCGAGATCGACGCCGCGCTGTTCGCGCGCCCGCCCACGCCGGACACGCTGCCCGACACGTTCGAGACGGTGCCGGTCTTCCGCGAGGATCTGGTGCTGCTCACGCCGCGCGGCCATCCGCCGGTGCGCACGCCGCGCGACGTGATCCTGCCGACGCTGATCGCGTTCGAGCGCGGCTGCGCATATCGCAAGTACGCCGAGCAGTGGTATGCCGCCCATGGGATGAAGCCGGCGCGCGTGCTCGAACTCGGCTCGTATCACGCGATCGTCGCGTGCGTCGCGGCCGGCGCGGGCATCGCGGTCGCGCCGCGTTCGGTGCTCGACCTGCAGCCCGAGACCGGCAACATCGCCGCGCACACGATTCCCGAACTCGAAGGGATCGACACGCTGCTCGCGTGGCGGCAGGGTTACGCGTCGGCGGCGCTCGCCGCGCTGCGCGACGCGCTCGAGGAGGCCGCGCGGCAGCCCGACCCGGCGCAGAAGCCGCGCGTGGCGCAGCCGGCCTGACGCGATCCGCGGACGGACGCACGACGACGCACCCGTGCGCCGCCCGTCCGCATGGCCGGCGACCGTTCGTGCGTCAGGCATGGCGGCGGATCGGCCACACGCGCCCCGTGCAAACGCAAAACGACCCGACCGGCCAATGGCCGATTCGGGTCGTTTCGTTTCATGCGATTCCGTTCAAAAGAATCGCGCGGTGCCGGCCGGCGCCCCGCTCTCGCGGGCGCCGCGCCGGCCAGGCCGATCAAAGACGCTCTTCGACCCAGCCCTTCACACCGGCCAGTGCGCCCGGCAGGTTCGCCGGCTCGGTGCCGCCTGCCTGCGCCATGTCCGGACGGCCGCCGCCCTTGCCGCCGACCTGCTGCGCGACGAAGTTCACGAGCTCGCCGGCCTTGACCTTCTTGCTCGCGTCGGGCGTGACGCCCGCGATCAGGCTGACCTTGCCGCCTTCGACGGCCGCCAGCACGATCGCCGCGCTCTTCAGCTTGTCCTTCAGCTTGTCGACCGTTTCGCGCAGCGTCTTCGCGTCGGCGCCGTCGAGCGTCGCGGCCAGCACGTACACGCCGCCGATTTCGATGGCCTGCTGCGCGAGTTCGTCGCCCTGGCTCGATGCGAGCTTCGACTTCAGCGCGCCCAGTTCCTTCTCGAGCGACTTCACCTGGTCCTGCACCTGCGCGATGCGCTGCGTGAGCTCCGACGGCTGCGCCTTCAGCGCGGCCGCGGCTTCGTTCACGCGGGCGTCGAGATCCTGCACGAAGCGCACCGCGTTGTCGCCGGTGATCGCCTCGACGCGGCGGATGCCGGCCGCGACGCCGCCTTCGACGACGATCTTGAAGAAGCCGATGTCGCCGGTGCGGTGCACGTGCGTGCCGCCGCACAGTTCGCGCGAGAAGCCGAGGTCGAGCACGCGCACTTCATCGCCGTACTTCTCGCCGAACAGCGCCATCGCGCCGCCCTTCACCGCTTCGTCGTACGGCATCACGCGCACGATGCCCGGCGCGTTCGCGAGGATTTCGTTGTTGACGATCTGCTCGACGCGACGGATTTCGTCGTCGGTCATCGGCGCGTTGTGCGCGAAGTCGAAACGGGTCTTGTCGGCGTCGACGAGCGAGCCCTTCTGCTGCACGTGCGCGCCGAGCACTTCACGCAGCGCCTTGTGCATCAGGTGGGTGGCCGAGTGGTTGCGCTGCGTGCGCGCGCGGCGATGCGCGTCGATTTCCGCGCGCAGCACGTCGCCGACCTTCAGCGTGCCCTGCTCGAGCGTGCCGTGGTGGCCGATCACGTCGGCCTGCACCTTCAGCGTGTCGGCCACCGCGAAGCGCGTCGACGCATTCGCGAGCACGCCCTGGTCGCCGACCTGGCCGCCCGATTCCGCGTAGAACGGCGTGTGGTCGAGCACGACGACCGCATCCTGGCCGCCCTTCACTTCGCTGACCGACGAGCCGTCGACGTACAGCGCGACGACCTTCGCGTCGTCGAACGCGATTTCCTCGTAGCCGTGGAAGGTGGTCTTCGCGCCCGTGTATTCGAGGCCCTGCGTGGCCTTGAACTTGCCGGCCGCGCGCGCCTGCTCGCGCTGGCGCGCCATCGCGTCGTCGAATGCTGGCTCGTCGACCGTCATGCCGCGCTCGCGGCACACGTCGGCCGTGAGGTCGAGCGGGAAGCCGTAGGTATCGTGCAGCTTGAACGCGAGTTCGCCGTCGAGCACCTTGCCGCCCTTCGCTTCGACGTCGGCCAGCGCGCCCTCGAGGATCGACATCCCGTGCTCGATCGTTTCGAAGAAGCGCTCTTCTTCCTGGCGCAGCACGTCGGTCACGCGCTGTTCGGCTTCCTTCAGCTCCGGATACGCGACACCCATCTCGGCGACGAGGTCGGCCACCAGCTTGTGGAAGAACGAACCCTTGCGGCCGAGCTTGTAGCCGTGGCGAATCGCGCGGCGCACGATCCGGCGCAGCACGTAGCCGCGGCCTTCGTTGCCGGGGATCACGCCGTCGACGATCAGGAACGAGCACGCGCGGATGTGATCGGCGATCACCTTCAGCGAGTTGTTGGTGAGGTCGCTGATCTCGGTCACGCGCGCGGCGGCCTTGATCAGGTTCTGGAACAGGTCGATCTCGTAGTTGCTGTGCACGTGCTGCAGCACCGCGGCGAGGCGCTCGAGGCCCATGCCGGTGTCCACCGACTGCTTCGGCAGGCGCGTCATGTTGCCCTGCGCGTCGCGGTTGAACTGCATGAACACGAGGTTCCAGATCTCGATGTAGCGATCGCCGTCTTCCTCGGCCGACCCCGGCGGGCCACCCCACACGTCCGGGCCGTGATCGTAGAAGATCTCGGTGCACGGGCCGCACGGGCCCGTATCGCCCATCGTCCAGAAGTTGTCCGACGCGTAGCGCGCGCCCTTGTTGTCGCCGATCCGGATGATGCGCTCGGCCGGCACGCCGACTTCCTTCGCCCAGATGTCGTACGCCTCGTCGTCTTCCTGGTACACGGTGACCCACAGCTTTTCCTTCGGCAGCTGGTAGACCGTGGTCAGCAGCTCCCACGCGAAGCGGATCGCGTCGTGCTTGAAGTAGTCGCCGAACGAGAAGTTGCCGAGCATCTCGAAGAACGTGTGGTGGCGCGCCGTGTAGCCGACGTTCTCGAGGTCGTTGTGCTTGCCGCCCGCGCGCACGCTGCGCTGCGCCGTCGTGGCGCGCGAATACGGTCGCGGGTCCGTGCCGAGGAAGACGTCCTTGAACTGGACCATGCCCGAGTTCGTGAACATCAGCGTGGGGTCGTTACCGGGCACGAGGCTCGACGAGCGGACGATCGTGTGGCCCTTCGATTCGAAGAATTTGAGGAATTTCTCGCGGATTTCGGCAGCTTTCATGGCGTGCGGGGACAGTCTGGCAAAGACGGCTTCAAACGCCGGCGCCCCAGGCGGGGCGCGCGGCGGCATGGATTCGGAAATGATCGATTATACGGGATCGGGGCCGGCTTCCGGGCAAAGCGCCGGCAAAGCGGCTCGGCCATCCGGACGGCCCGGCTGGGCCACCCGGATGGCCGATTCGCCTTAAGATGCTCGGCATGCCAATCGGTCTTGCCCGACAAGGAAGGCCAGCCATGAAAGGAGACGATTCGACGATGGGTGCCCTGAGCCATATCCGCGTGCTGGACCTCACCCGTGTGCTTGCGGGCCCGTGGTGCGCGCAGACCCTCGCCGATTTCGGCGCGGACGTGATCAAGGTCGAGCGCCCCGGCGCCGGCGACGACACGCGCCATTGGGGGCCGCCGTACCTGAAGGACGCGGACGGCGCGGATACCGCCGAGGCCGCGTACTACCTCGCGGCGAACCGCAACAAGCGCTCGGTGACGATCGACATCGCGACGCCCGAAGGCCAGCAGATCGTGCGCGAACTCGCCGCGTTAAGCGACGTCGTGCTCGAGAACTACAAGGTCGGCCAGTTGAAGAAATACGGGCTCGATTACGAATCGCTGCGCGCGGTGAAACCCGATCTCGTCTACTGCTCGGTCACCGGCTTCGGCCAGACCGGCCCGTACGCGCACCGCGCGGGCTACGACTTCATCGTGCAGGGAATCGGCGGCTTCATGAGCATCACCGGCGAGCGCGACGGCGAGCCGGGCGGCGGCCCGCAGAAGGCCGGCGTCGCGATCGCCGATCTCGCGACCGGCCTCTACTCGACGATCGCGGTGCTCGCCGCGCTCGCGCACCGCGACCGTACGGGCGAAGGCCAGTACATCGACATGGCGCTGCTCGACGTGCAGATCGCGCTGCTCGCGAACATGAACACCAACTTCCTCGCGAGCGGCAAGCCGCCGGCGCGCTGGGGCAATGCGCATCCGAACATCGTGCCGTACCAGACGTTCCAGACGAGCGACGGGTGGATCATCGTCGCGGTCGGCAACGACGGGCAGTTCCGCAAGTTCGTCGAGGCCGGCGGCCGGCCCGAACTGGCCGACGACGAGCGCTTCGCGACGAACCCGTCGCGCGTGCGCCACCGCGACACGCTGGTGCCGATCCTCGCGGAGATGGTGAAGGCGCGCGGCAAGGCCGACTGGATCGGCGTGCTCGAAGCGGCCGGCGTGCCGTGCGGGCCGATCAACGATCTGGAGGAAGTGTTCGACAACGAGCAGGTCGTCGCGCGCGGGATGCAGGTGTCGCTGCCGCACCCGTGCGGCGCGGACGTGCAGCTCGTGCGCAACCCGATCCGGATGAGCGCGACGCCGCCCGACGCGCGCACGGCCCCGCCGCTGCTCGGCGCGCAGACCGACGACGTGCTGCGCGACATGCTCGGCTACGACGACGAACGGATCGCGGCGTTGAAGGCGAAGCAGGCGATCTGACGAACGGCCGCTTCAGGCGCTCGCGCGGCGGCGACTACCGCGCGAGCGCGTCCAGCCAGCCGCGCGCGGCCGGCCAGTCGCCGAGCCCGCTGTCCGCGTTGATGTGGCCGCGCGGGCCGATGTCGCGAAACTCACTGCCCCACGCATGCGCGCAGCCGCGCGCGAACGCGAGCGAGCCATACGGATCGTCGCTGCTCGCGACGACACAGGTCGGAAACGGCAGCCGCTCGTGCGGCACGGGCCCGAAGCCGTGCGCGTCGGGCGGAAATGCCGGCCCGCCGGGATCGGGTAGCGCGACGAGCAGCGCGCCGCGCACTTTCGCGAGCGCGGCCGGACGCGCATAGCGCGTCGCCCACCATGCGGTGGTCAGCGTGCCGAGGCTGTGGCCCGCGATCAGCACCGGCCCGCACGCGGCTTCGACCGCGCGATCGAGCGCGAGACACCAGCCGTTGCGGAACGCGCGGTCCCAGTCGGGCATCGCGACACGCGAGAAACGCGCATCGGCGCGCTCCCAGCGGCTTTGCCAGTGAAGCGGGCCCGAATTGCCGTAGCCCGGCAGGACGAAAACGAGGGGGGTGCTCATGGAAGGATTCGTCGACGAATGGTGTCGTTATGTGATGTCGACGAAGTGTCGCACACCCTCCTCTCCCTGATGCTGCCTGTCAAAAAAACCGGAGGAGTGTGCAGAAAGGTCGTGACGCGCTCGGGACGATGTCACGACCGGCCGGCGCTCAGTCGCGCCGGCTTCGATCAGCGCACGCCGGCGCCGACCAGGCCGCCTGCCGCCGCGCCGGCAACCGTGCCGACCGGGCCGCCCGTGATCAGGTAGCCGAGCGCGCCGCCCGCGGCCGCGCCGATACCGGCATTACGTTGCGTATGCGTCATCGCGCATGCGCCGAGTTGCGACAGTGCCGCGACGATCACCGCGGTACGAACCAGAAAAGTGGTCTTCTTCATCATGATTTCTTGGCTTCCTCCCGCCACGCAATTACGCGAACGGCGGCATTGAATCGGTGAAGCCATCATAGGAAAACCCAAACGGCGCGAGCAATCCGATTTACGTCGTGTTACAGCGGACACACTATCGAGATATTGCGGTACGCATCGCGAACGCACCGCCCTTCACCCGCAAGCCGCGCGGGACGGACCCCGGTCAGGTAGAATTACAGGATTAAACCGGCGCGACGCGCCGACACAACCTGACGCCAACCGCATGAGCACCGAACGCAACGACGCCCCCGCGGCTTCCAACTTCATCCGCAACATCATCGACGACGACAACCGCACCGGCAAATGGGGCGGCCGCGTCGAAACGCGCTTCCCGCCCGAGCCGAACGGTTATCTGCACATCGGCCACGCGAAGAGCATCTGCCTGAACTTCAGCGTCGCGCGCGACTACGGCGGCGTGTGCCACCTGCGCTTCGACGACACGAATCCGGAAAAGGAAAGCGTCGAGTACGTCGACTCGATCGTCGACGCGGTGCGCTGGCTCGGTTTCGACTGGCGCAAGGACGCGGTCGACCACCAGTATTTCGCGAGCGACTACTACGACAAGCTGTACGAGTTCGCCGAGCTGCTGATCAAGCGCGGCAAGGCATATGTCGACAGCCAGAGCGCCGACGAAATGCGCGCGAACCGCGGCTCGCTGACGGAAGGCGGCAAGCCGTCGCCGTTCCGCGACCGCACGCCCGACGAGAACCTCGACCTGTTCCGCCGCATGAAGGCCGGCGAGTTCAAGGAAGGCGAGCACGTGCTGCGCGCGAAGATCGACATGGCTTCGCCGAACATGAACATGCGCGACCCGGTGATCTACCGGATCCGCTACGCACATCACTACCGCACCGGCGACGCGTGGTGCGTGTATCCGATGTACGACTACACGCACTGCATCTCGGATGCGCTCGAAGGCATCACGCATTCGCTGTGCACGCTCGAGTTCGAGGATCACCGCCCGCTGTACGACTGGGTGCTGAACGAACTCGCGGAAGCCGGCGTGTTCACGCGCCCGCTGCCGCAGCAGATCGAATTCTCGCGGCTGAACCTCACGTACGCGATCACCAGCAAGCGCAAGCTGCTGCAGCTCGTCACCGAAGGCCACGTCGACGGCTGGGACGACCCGCGGATGCCGACGATCGTCGGTGTGCGCCGCCGCGGCTTCACGCCGGAGAGCATCCACCTGTTCTGCGAACGGATCGGCGTGACGAAGATCGATTCGTGGATCGACATGAGCATCTTCGAAGGCGCGCTGCGCGACGACCTCGACGCCAAGGCGGCGCGCACGGTCGCGGTGCTCGATCCGCTGAAGCTCGTGATCGACAACTATCCGGAAGGCCAGGAAGAAGCGTGCACGGCGCCCGTGCATCCGCATCACCCGGAGCGCGGCGTGCGCACGTTCCCGATCTCGCGCGAGCTGTGGATCGAGCGCGAGGATTTCGTCGAGAACCCGCCGAAGGGCTATTTCCGCCTGTTCCCGGGCAACAAGGTGCGCCTGCGCTACGGCTACGTGATCGAGTGCACGGGCTTCGACAAGAACGCCGACGGCAACGTGACGGCCGTGCACTGCAACTACTTCCCGGACAGCAAGTCGGGCACCGAAGGCGCGAACACGTACAAGGTCAAGGGCAACATCCACTGGGTCAGCGCGAAGCATGCGCAGCCGGCCGAAGTGCGGATCTACGACCGCCTGTTCAAGGAGCCGCATCCGGACGCGGGCGGCGCGAACTTCCTCGAGGCGCTGAATCCCGATTCGAAGAAGATCGTGCAAGCGTACGTCGAGCCGGGCAACAGCGACATCGCGCCGGAAACGCGCCTGCAGTTCGAGCGGCACGGCTACTTCGTTGCCGATCGCGTCGATTCGAAGCCGGGCAAGCCCGTGTTCAACCGGATCGTCGGGCTGCGCGACAGCTGGGGCAAGCCGGCCTGACGGCCTGCTCCGCGTGCGGCGCGCGGCCTCGGGCCGACGTCGCGCGACCATGAAAAAACCGGCTCGAGGGCCGGTTTTTTATTGCCTGCAGCGAAGCGAAGCCAAACGACGCGGCGACGGAAGCCACCGCGCTCATTCACGCGCCCGACAGCCGCCGATGCAGTTCCGCCAGCGACAGCTTCGTGCGAAACAGCCGCGCGAGGCTGCGGCTCGCATACGCGTCGATATCGCCCGGCGCGGTCCAGCGGTACGCATCCATCTCGGGGATCATCGAGCCGTCGCGACGGCTCGGGAACAGCGACGTGCACGTGCACAGCGCGGGATCGATCTCGCCGTCCGCCACCTGCACCGCGAACAGGTGCAGGTCCTTGTCGTGCCGGTACGCGAAGCGGCCGAGATCGAGCAGCCGGGCCGGCGCGAACTCGATGCCGGTTTCCTCGAGCAGCTCTCGCAGCGCCGCGTCGGCCGGCGTCTCGCCGGGCTCGCCCTGCCCCTTGGGGATGTCCCAGTGCGTGGTGTCCGTCGCGTGCGCGAGGAACACGCGGCCGGCCGCATCGAGGATCACGACGCCGCACGACACCGTGCGCGGCGCGTCGCCCCGCTTCGTCACGCGCGTGCTCAGCGCTTCTGCAACTGCCACTTGCCCGCGGCCGTCTTGCAGTAGACGGGCTTGAGCGTCATCGTCTGGCCCTTCGCGGTGATGTCGGTGGTGATTTCGCGGCAGGTCTTGCCGTCCGTCTCGGTCGTGGTCGGCGTGAGCTTCGCTTCGATCTGCGTGCGGCTGCCGCTGTTCTGCCACGTCGTCGTCTCGCCGTCCTTGCCTTCGTCGCGCACCTTCGCGGCGGCCTTCGACAGCGACGCGGTGTCGGCCTTGCTGAAATAGCTGAGCGGCGTGTCGTTCAGGAAGTTCAGGTTGTTCTGCGCGTGGGCGGGCAGCATCGCGGCAACGCACGCGGCACCGGCCAGCACACGCGTGACGACGGAAAGGGATGCACGCATCGACATGTTGTTCTCCTTGGATGTTCGATCGAACGGCGCGGTGCATGCCGGCGAACCGGCACGCGCCACGCCCGTCAGCGAGCGAGCATAGCATGCGTGCCGCGTACGACGCTTTTGGGCCTGTTCCCGTTATCAGCGGGAACAAGCCCTAGCGGGCCGCCTGCGTCGAAGCGGGTTGATATCCGTCAGTCAACGTACCCAGAAACGCGATCACGTCCTTGATCTCGGCCGCATTCAGCGCCGGCTGCTCGCCGCGCTTGCGGTCGAACGGCGGTTCGCGGTTGATGTTCGGCCAGTAGCGCTTCGGCAGATCGTCGTAGATCTGCACCTTGCCGTGCACGACCGGGTAGAACTTCTCCGGATGAATGTCGCGCTCGACGTAGAAGCGCATCACGTCCTCGAGCGAGTGATATACGCCGTTGTGGAAGAACGTCTTGCGCAGCGCGACGTTGCGCAGCGACGGCGTGCGGAACAGCCCGCAGAATTCGTCGCGGCCCTTCAGGTCGGTGCGCTCGGGGCCGCACGCGCCGAGATCGTAAAAGCGCGGGTCGCGGTTGACGGGCAGCGCGCGGTTGCGCGGCACCGCGATCACGATCAGCCCGAAATCGCTGAACTGCGGCGGGCCGCCTTCGAGCGTGCGCTGGCTGATGTGGCAGCTCGCGCAGTTGCCCTTCTTCTCGTCGTTGAACAGTTGCAGCCCGTGCAATTCGGCGGGCGTGAGCTGCGCGCGGCCGGCCAGGTACGCGTCGTACTTGCTCGTGTACGGATCGAACAGCGCCGGCTGCTGCTGGAACGCATCGAGCGCACGCAACACCGCGTCGAACGCCGCCTGATCGTCGCCGAGCACCCGCTCGCCGAATGCCTTGCGGAACGCGTCCGCATACGGCGCCGCGCGCACCGCCTGCGCGACCCGCGCCGGCGAGCTGCTCATCTCGAACGGCGACAGGAGCGGAATGCGCGCCTGCGCGTCGCGGGTGTCGACTCGGCCGTCCCAGGTCAGCCCGCCGGTCGGGCCCGCGTCGATGCTTTCGTCGCCCTCGTCGGGCGAATCGTGGAAGTGCTCGCTGAACGGCGGGATGCCGCGCAAGTACTTCAGCGACGGCGCCGCACGGAACCCGGTGCGATGCATGTCGTCGCCGCCGAGCTGCACCGACAGCGCGTTCGGCGGCCCGAACGCATGTTCGGCGCTGTGGCACGTCGCGCACGCGAGCTTGCCGGAGCCCGACAGCGACGGATCGAAGAACAGTTGCTTGCCGAGCGCCGTCATCTGCTTCACGCCCTCGAACACCTGCGCACGCGTCTGCGGCTGGCTGGCCGGTGCGACCGCGGGCGCGGCCGGCGCGGCCTGGGCGGCCGGCACGACGGACGCGGCCGGCGAATTCGCGCCGGGCCGCGCATCGCAACCGGCGAGCGCCGCGAGCCCGGCAGCCAGCGCCATGACCGCCGCGGCATGGATCAACGATCGCGCGGACGCAAGGGATTTCGGGGTGGTGGGCATCGTCGTTCTATTTGGTAGCGGTGGGCAATCGGCCGGAGCTTATGTCAGTTCCGTGACCGTCGCGTGACGTTCAACCGACAGTCAATTGAAAGCACCCCTACACCCGCCTGTCAAATGGGTTCCAGATAATGCGCGCAGCCGGTCGGCGCCCGGAGCCTGTTGCGCCGGCCCTACGCCAACCCGGTTCCCACACGCGACCAACGACGAAAGAGAGAACATCGCATGAAGAAGCACGCCTGGATTCGCTACACGCCGATCGCCCTCGCGGCCGCGCTCAGCCTGACCGCCTGCGGCGGCGACGACGTCACGCAACAGGGCCTGTCGGCCGTCAAGAACGTTGTCGTGATCTATGCGGAAAACCGCAGCTTCGACAACCTGTACGGCAACTTCCCGGGCGCGAACGGCCTGCAGAACGCGACGGCCGCGAATTCGGTGCAGAAGGATCGCGACGGCTCGACGATGGCGACGCTGCCGAAGGTCTGGGGCGGCCTGACCGCGACCGGCATCACGCCGGCGCTCACCGAGGCGATGACGGCGAACCTGCCGAACGCGCCGTTCGCGATCGACGATCCGAACGGCTTCAACCAGCCGATGAGCATCGCGACGCGCGACATCGTGCACCGCTTCTACCAGGACCAGATGCAGATCAACGGCGGCAAGAACGACATGTACGCCGCGTGGACCGATGCCGGCGGCCTGACGATGGGCCACTACACGCCGGACCCGTCGAAGCTGCCGCTGTGGAAGATCGCGCAGCAGTACGTGCTCGCCGACAACTTCTTCATGGGCGCGTTCGGCGGCTCGTTCCTGAACCACCAGTACCTGATCTGCGCGTGCGCGCCGTTCTACGCGAATGCGAACACGAGCCCCGCGGCCGGCAAGATCGCCGTGCTGAACGCGGACGGCAAGTCGCTGAAGGTCGCCGCGAACTCGCCCGCCTCCGCGCTGAGCGGCCCGCCGAAGTTCGTCAACGACGGCGCGATCACGCCCGACTTCTTCGCGGTCAACACGATGCAGCCGCCGTATCAGCCGAGCGGCAACAAGGCGGCCACGGGCGGCGACCCGCTGCTCGCCGACCCGGCCAACGCGTCGACGATGCCGGCGCAGACGGCCACCAACATCGGCGACCTGCTGACCAGCGCGAACGTGTCGTGGGCATGGTATAGCGGCGCGTGGGGCCAGGCGCTGCAGGCGAGCCAGAACGGCACGTCGAACGTGATCTACGGCGCCGACCTGTCGACGCCGAACTTCCAGCCGCACCACCAGCCGTTCAACTACTTCGCGAACCAGGCGCCGGGCACCGCGAGCCGCGCGCAGCACCTGCTCGACGGCGGCGCGAACGGCGCCACGTTCATCCAGGCGATCGACGCGGGCGCGCTGCCGGCGGTGACGTTCTACAAGCCGCAGGGCAACCTGAACGAGCACCCGGGCTACACGGACGTCACGTCGGGCGACCAGCACATCGCCGACGTGATCGCGCACCTGCAGGCGAGCCCGCAGTGGAAGAACATGGTCGTGGTCGTCACGTACGACGAAAACGGCGGCTTCTGGGATCACGCCGCGCCGCCGACCGCCGACCGCTGGGGTCCGGGCACGCGCATTCCGGCGCTGATCGTGTCGCCGTTCGCGAAGAAGGGCTTCGTCGACCACACGCAGTACGACACGGGCTCGATCCTGCGCTTCATCACGCGCCGCTACTCGCTGCCGCGCCTCGCGGGCCTGCAACAGCGCGACGACGCGCTGAAGGCCAACGGCGCGCAGCCGATGGGCGACCTGACGAACGCGCTCACGCTGTCGCCGAACCTGTAACGGCATCGCGACGGACAGGCCGGCGGCGCTGCCGGCCCGGACGAACGAAGGGCGGCCTCGCGGCCGCCCTTTTTCACGAGTGCGGGTTGTTGTCGCGCCCCTTCGTCACCACCCGTACTTCAGCTCGACGCCGACATAGTCGGCGTTGTGCCCGCCCGCCTGCCTGATCGCATCGCCGACCTGGAAATGCACGGCCTCGACCGCGCCGATCAGGTTCGCGGCAATCGTCCAGTCCGCCCGCAGCTGCACGTACATCCCCGTCCACAACCCGCCCTTGCCGGCCGCGCCCGGCACCACGGCGTTGCCCTGCTGGTAGACGGCGTCGCCGGTCGTCTCGCGCCACTGGAAACCGAGCGCGCCGAGCAGCGCGAGGTTCGGCGACGGCTTCAGCGTCACCGACGGCTTCACGTGGATCAGGTTCGAGTAACCGGTGAAGCCCGCGAGCGTGAAGTAATAGCCGTTCGGAAACAGCGGATTGAAGGTGCCGATGCGGCCGTCGTGCGGATGCCGGTCGCCCGACGCCGCGTCGACCTGCAGCGCGACGCGCGGCGACCACGGTGCGTCGAGCCGGTAGCCGGCGATCGAACCCACCGCCCAGGCACGGATCGAGCTGCTGCCGACCGTCCCCGTCTGCAGCATCGTTTCGAGATCCCAGTCGAAGCGGCCCTGCGTGCCCGTGTAGCGCAAGTCCCACACGTCGCGGCGCTCGGCGCCGCTCGCATCGAGAAAGCGCGCATTGCTGCGGTTGTAGCGCGACCAGTAGCCCGACAGGTCGCCGGGCCCGACCGACTGCCGTTCGAAGCGCACGCCGCTGAACGTAAGGTTGCGGTTCGACACGTCGTCGAACGCGGACACGGTGCGGTTCTGCACGGGCTGCGTCGCATACGCGATGAAGCGCCACTTTTGATATTCGTAGTCGGCCCACACCGCATCGAACGCCTGCCGCACGTTCGGGCCGTCGCGCGCGGCGATGAAGCGCTGCAAGTCGAACGCCATCTCCTGGCGGCCGACGCGGAACTTGAACGTGCCGCCGCCGAGCGCACCCGTGTAGGTCGCGAACGCCTGTTCGAGATCGAGCGGGTTCCTGTCGACCGGCGAGATCGTGTTCTTGCCGAACGCACGGTCGTCCTGCAACTGCACGAAGAACTGCCAGTGCTGGCCGAGATGCGCATCGGCATGCACTTCGACGCGCTGGATCAGGTACGTGTCCGATTGCGCGGAGCCGATTCCGAACAACGGCGCGTCGTTGGTTTCCAGACGCTCGCGCAGGTTCACGCCGAGTGAAAGATAGGATGACGGATCGTTGCCGAGCGGGATGTATTTCAACCCGTCGAGCGGCGCGCGCGGCACGCATGGATTCGCAAGCACCGACCAGTCTTCCTGCCAGCGGTTGAACAGCACGGTCGGCCGCTTGGCCGTGCACGTCGATGCGGGTGCGCTGCCGGCCGCCGCCGGTGCAGTCGCCGTGTCCGCGAACGCCGCATCGGCACCCGCAAGCAGCAGCCCCGCGACAACCGACGCGCGAGCGACCCGGTCGAAGCGGCGGCCTCGTGTCGTCGCGCTGCGTTGCCCGCCTGTCGCGGCCATCCGTTCGCGACCGCTTGCATCGGTCCGGCCCGCACGCTCCCCGCGGTCGCGACGCGTCCCTCCACGCCGAATCATCATGCATCTCCCTGCGTAACGGTACGGGCGGACATCCCCGAGCATGCCGCCAGCACCGCGAGCGCAGCGACGGGCACAAGCAGCGCCCAGAACCCGACGTGGCGATAACCCAGCGCACCGCACACCGCGCCGAGCGCGAACGCGACGATCGCCGGCAGCATCTTCGCGACGCGCGCGCGTGCCGTCGTGCGCACGCTGTCGGCCGTGCCGGCGGACAGCAGGTCGACGACATCGAGGATCGCCTGCGTGACGTTGCCGGTCATCACCGTGTTCGGTACGCCGGCGCGCCCGATCACGCGCGGATGCGCGTTCTGCACGCCCATCGCGAACGTGCCGACGAAACCGGCCACCAATACCGGCAGGCTGTCGGATTGCGTGACGGGCGTCGCCCACACGCCGGCCGCGCAGAAGCCGAGCAGCAGCACGGCCTGCACCGTATGCAGCGCTCGCGCGCCCTGCCATGCGGGCCGCGCGGAAAGCGCGCGCGCGATCAGGCTGCTCGCGACGACGCCGCACGCGAACGCGGGAAACACGCTGAGCTTCAGCAGGATGCCCTGCCCGAACCCCGCGACGCCCGCGCCGATCAGCACGAAGTTGCCGGTCACGTGCGCGGTGAACAGTCCGAACAGCGCGACGAAGCTCAGCGTATCAACGAAGCCGGCCACCGCGGCAAGGATCGTGTCCTCGTGCTTCATCGCGTGGCGCCCGCGTGGATCTCGGCAACGTAGCCGCCCGGGAACTGCACGAGCGCCGCGTCACGCCCGTCCGCCGTGTACGACGGCACGAGCACGTTCACGCCCGCGGCCTGCGCCTTCTTCAGCGTCGCAGCCAGATCCGGCACTTCGTAGCCGGTCATCTCGTGCCCGTACGGGTAAGGCAGTTGGCCGTCCGTCACGAGCACGGTCATCTTGCCGAAGCCCGACGTGATGCGAATGCGGCGATAGGTGTCGTTCGGCCGGCCGATCTCGATGCCGGGCGCCTTGAGGTTGTCGGACACCACCTTGCCGTTCGAGAACTTGACGAAATCGTGGACGAACTTGCGCACGCTCTGCGGCGACACATACACGCGGTTCTCGGGGATCGTCTGCAGTGCCGCGTAATTCGGCGCCTGCGTGTGCCAGTACAGCTGCATCGTCACGCCGCCCGTCCACGCGATCACCGCATCGCGGCCGATCGGATCGGGGAACGTGTCGACGATCACTTCCGCGCCATGCTCGCGCGCCACCTTCATCGCCGCGTCCATGTCGGTGACGAGATAACCCGTGCGCTCCGCGCCGAACGGCCAGGGCACGGGCGTCTTGAAGCCGAACACGGAGATCGTGCCCGACGGCGTGAAGACGAGTTGCGACATCGTCTGGCTCGGGGTCGGCGTGACCTGGAACACGCCCTGCTTCGACTTGCTGCCGCCGAACGTCGCGACGAAGCTGTCGGTGAAGCGATCGAAATCCTCGGGGGCGACGTATACGTGCGTCGTGTCGTATTGCGGCCCGACGGCAAGCGTCGGCGTGGCCGCTGGCGGCACGGGCGGCTTCGCGTACGACGCCGGCGCCGCGACGAGGCCGGCGGCGATCGCAAGCGCGAGCAAGGCGGAACGGATCGTTTTCATCACAGGATTTCCTTGTTGTTTCATCGTCATCGAGCGGTACGGCCGTCGCCGGCCGGATGCTTCGCATCGGCGAGCACGGTCGCGAGCACGAGTGCTGCGATCAGCCCGAGATGCTCGAAAAAGCTGTTGAGCGCCATGAAATGATCGGCGCCCGTGCGGTTCCAGAAATCGTTCGCCACCAGCATCGCGACGATCGTCAGCATGCCGAGGCTGCCGGCGCCGAACCACGTGAAGCGGTTCGACACCACGCACAGCGAGCCGGCGATCTCGACCGCGATCGCGAGCGCCGCCCAGAGCGCGGCCGGATGCAGGCCGAAATGCGCCTGCTCCGCGATCGCATCGCCGAAGTGCATCGCCTTGTTGACGCCGCCGATCAGGTAGGCGGACACCAGCGCGAGGCGCACGAGCGGCAGGACCCACGGCTGCGCCAGCAGCGCGCGGACCCACGCCGGGTTGCGGAAGCCGCCGGAATTGGTCGAGGCCGCCATGTCAGACCGCCCAGCACGAACAACCGAACGCGCCCCAGAAGCCCTTCGCGTCCGACGTCGGCAATGTGCTGCCCCATGCGCTCGCGTGTGCATGCGCGTGCACGTTGCACGCGCTCGCGCAGCCGCACATCGCTGCAGCGGCAGCAGCCGCACGCTGCAGCGGCGCGCCGTTGCGCTGCGTCGCACCCCAGCCGCCGTAGCCGCCGTACTCGCGCACCGGCGACCAGTCCGGCATCGCGGGCGGAATCGGCGCGTCGTGCGATGCGAACGGCCCCGCGCCCCATACGATCTTGCCGCCGACCACCGTCAGCAACGCGGTCGTATCCACGATATCGTCCTCCGCGCATGTGAAGAAATCGCGATCCGGGACCATCAGGTCGGCAAGCTGCCCGACCGCGATGCGCCCTTTCTTCCCCTCTTCGTTCGAGAACCACGTCACGTATTCGGTCCACATCCGCAGCGCGGTCTCGCGATCGAGCAGGTTGCGCTGCGGATACATGCGCAGCCCGCCGACCGTCTTGCCCGTCACGAGCCATGCGAGCGACACCCACGGGTTGTACGACGCGACGCGCGTTGCGTCGGTGCCGGCCGACACCTTGAGCCCCTTGTCGAGCATCTTCGCGACGGGCGGCGTTGCCTCGGCCGCCTGTGCACCGTAGCGCTCGACGAAGTATTCGCCCTGGTACGCCATCCGGTGCTGCACCGCGATGCCGCCGCCCAGCGCCGCAATACGATCCATCGATTTTTCGGAGATCGTCTCCGCATGATCGAAGAACCAGTTCAACCCGTCGAGCGGAATTTCGCGGTTCACCTTTTCGAACACGTCGAGTGCGCGGCTGATCGTTTCGTCGTACGTGGCATGCATGCGCCACGGCCAGCGGTTCTGCGCGAGCACGCGCACGACGCCTTCGAGATCGTCCTCCATCTGCGCCGGCAGGTCCGGGCGCGCAACGCGGAAATCCTCGAAGTCGGCCGCCGAGAACACCAGCATCTCGCCCGCGCCGTTGTTGCGGAAATAATCGGTGCCGTCGTGATACTTGACGCTCTTGGTCCAGTTCACGAAGTCTTCCTTCTCCGCGTTCGGCTTCTGCGTGAACAGGTTGTACGCGATCCGGATCGTCATCTCGCCCGCGTCGTGCAGCTTGCGGATCACTTCGTAATCGTCGGGATAATTCTGCGAGCCGCCGCCCGCATCGATCACGCCCGTCACGCCGAGACGGTTCAGTTCGCGCATGAAGTGGCGCGTCGAGTTGTACTGGTATTCGAACGGCAGCTTCGGCCCCTTCGCGAGCGTCGCGTAGAGGATCGTCGCGTTCGGGTTCGCGAGCAGCAGCCCGGTCGGGTTGCCCGCGGCGTCGCGCAGGATCGTGCCGCCCGGCGGCTCCGGCGTGTCCTTCGTGTAGCCGGCCACACGCAATGCGGCCGCGTTCAGCAGCGCGCGGTCGTACAGGTGCAGGATGAACACCGGCGTATCGGGCGCGGCGGCGTTGAGCTCCTCGATCGTCGGCAGGCGCTTCTCGGCAAACTGGTGCTCGGTGAAGCCGCCGACCACGCGCACCCACTGCGGTGCGGGCGTGATCGCGACCTGCCGCCGGAGCATGTCCATCGCGACCGCGAGCGAACGTACGCCGTCCCAGCGCAGTTCCATGTTGTAGTTCAGGCCGCCGCGAATCACGTGCGTATGGTTGTCGATCAGGCCCGGCAGCACGGCGCGGCCGTCGAGATCGACGACCTTCGTCGCGCGGCCCGCGAGCGGCACGATCTCCGCATTGCCGCCGACCGCGACGAAGCGGCCGTCCTTGATCGCGACGGCGGTGGCGACGGGGTTCGCACGATCGAGCGTCGTGATGCGCCCGTTGTGCAGGATGAGATCGGGTTGAGTATCGATTGCGCTCATGGTGTGTCCTCGATGCGGTCAGAAGCCGAGCCAGTGACGGACCGGCGCGATGCCAGCTGCGCCGATCAGCATGCCGGCGAGGCCGACCAGCGCGATCAGCGGCGGTGCCGGCGAGCGCACCTTGATCACGCTGTACACGACGCCGATCAACACGCCGGCGCCCAACGAAAGTAGATAAGATTCCATAACGATTTTTCTCCCTGGCCGGATTAGAATCACCTGCATGACGCGCCCGCCTTCGCGGTGCATCGCATCGGCGGCACGATCCGCTGCCGCCGAATCGGTTTCGCTTCCCTGCCACCCGTTCCGACCATGCAACACCTTCCTGATCTCGAAGCCTGGGCCATCTTTGCCCGTGTCGCGGAAACCGGTTCGTTCGCGAAGGCCGCCGACCTGCTCGGCGTGTCGCAACCGACCGTGTCGAAGGCAATCGCGCGACTCGAAAAGCGCCTCGGCGCGATGCTGCTGTACCGCACGTCGCGCAAGCTGTCGCTCACGCCGACCGGCGAACTGCTGCGCGACCGCGCGATCCGCCTGCTGGCCGATGCGGAGCAAATCGAGAGCGAAGCGTCCGTGCACGCGCTCGAACCGCACGGCCTCGTGCGCGTGAATGCGCCGATGTCGTTCGGGGTGCGCCATCTGTCGCCGGTGCTTCCCGTGTTTCTCGAGCGCTATCCGCGCATCGACATCGACCTCGTGCTCACCGATCACATCGTCGACATCGTGTCCGGCGGCTTCGACGTCGCGGTCCGCATCGCCGAGCTCAGCGATTCGTCGCTGCGCTCGCGCCGGCTCTGCGCGGTGCGCCGGCCGCTAGTCGCAGCGCCTGCATACCTCGACCGGCGCGGCCGCCCCATGCACCCGAGCGACCTCGAACAGCACGTGTGCCTCACCTATACGAACCTGCCGACACCCGAGCACTGGCGCTTTCGTCACGCGGCATCGGGCGAGGAAGTCGGCGTGTCCGTGCATGGACGCATCCGCACCAACAACGCGGACGTGATCCTCCCCGCGCTCGTCGCCGGCCACGGCCTCGCGCTGCAGCCCGAGTTCCTGGTGTGGGACGCGATGCAGCGCGGCGAGCTCGAGGAAGTGATGAGCGACTGGACGATCGCCGACATCAACGTCAACCTCGTCACTCCGCCCGGCATGCTGCGAGCAGCGCGCGTGACGGCGCTGCTCGAGTTCCTCGCCGAACACTTCTCGCACGCGCCGTGGGCGCTGCCCGTGGCCTGAACGTGCGACGGTAGGCGGCAGTCGATCGCCGGATCCATCGCGACGATCGCGGCCGGCGGTTACTTCGCCGGCAACGGCGGGATCGACTCGTGCGGCGTCTGCGTACGCTCGGCAGCCTTGTGGACCATCGTGTACGCGTAATCGACGCCCATCCCGTACGCGCCCGAGTGCTCCTTCGCGATCGCCATCACCGCGTCGTAGCTGTCGCGGCGCGCCCAGTCGCGCTGCCATTCGAGCAGGACCTGCTGCCACGTGACGGGCACCACGCCGGCCTGCACCATCCGCTGCATCGCGAAGTCGTGCGCGGCCTGCGACGTGCCGCCCGATGCGTCGGCGACCATGTAAATTTCGTAGTCGCCTTCGAGCATCGCGCACAGCGCGAACGTCGTATTGCAGACTTCCGTCCACAGGCCCGACACGACCACCTTCTTGCGGCCGTTCGCGGCAAGCGCGTCGCGCACCTTCTGGTCGTCCCACGAGTTCATCGACGTGCGTTCGAGCGTCTTCTGGTTCGGGAACACGTCCAGCAGCTCGGGATAGGTGTGGCCCGAGAAGCTCTCGGATTCCACCGTCGTGATCGTGGTCGGGATGTTGAACACCTTCGCGGCCTTCGCGAGCCCGACGACGTTGTTCTTCAGCACCTGACGATCGATCGACTGCACGCCGAACGCCATCTGCGGCTGCTGGTCGATGAAGATCAACTGGCTGTTCTGGGGGGTGAGTATTTCAAGTTTCGGGTTGCTCATGACGTGTGTCGTCCTGTAAACGGAAAAAGGAGGGCCTGCCTCGACCGTCGGAACGGGAGGCGCCGCGCGTGAATTGCGCCGGATCGGGATCGTCACCCGGCTCGCAGCATTTAATCTGCAAACGCGCGGCGCGAACACCCATGAAACGGAATCGATCCGATTCCGGAATCGATGCCCGTTCGGGGCGGCTCGCCCTTTTTTTCTTCACGCAAACCCGATACCCTTTCGAAATCTTGACGGCGTGCCCTGCGCCGCCCGTCGGCCATCACGAGATGCTCACCATGAAACCGTATTTCCTGTCGCTGCTTGCCGGTATTCTCGCCGGCGTCATCTACGGCGCGCTCGGCGTGAATTCGCCGGCGCCGCCGATCATCGCACTCACCGGCCTGCTCGGCATGCTGGCCGGCGAACAGATCCTGCCCGTCGCGCGCCGGATGCTTTCCGGACACCGGCTGAATACCGCATGGCGCGACGCGCAATGCGGCCAGCACATGTTCGGCGCGCTGCCGGGCGGCGCCGCGAACGACCGCAAGCCGTCGTGACGCACACCACCGCCGCAAGCCGCGCATGACCAACGTCGAGCTGTTTCACTACCTGCTGCTGTTGATCTGCGGCGCGGGCGCGCTCACGTGGCTCGCCGAACGCATCTCGATTCCGCCAGCCGTCGTGCTGCTGCTCGGCGGCTGCGCGGTGGCGATCGCCGGCAAGCGCGTGCCCGACATGGACCCGGCGCTGCTGCTCGCGGCCGTGCTGCCGCCGCTGCTGATGTCGAGCGGGTTCTACACCGCATGGAAGGAATTCAGGCAGGAGCTCGCATCGATCGCGTCGCTCGCGCTCGGTGCGGTAGCGTTCACGACCGTCGCGGTGGCGGTGGCCGTGCATGCCGCGAACCCGGCGCTGCCGTGGGCTGCGTGCTTCACGCTCGGCGCGATCGTGTCGCCGCCCGACGCGGTCGCCGCGAAGGCGATCCTGCAGCGCTACCCGCTGCCCGCGCGGCTCGTCGCGGTGCTCGAAGGCGAAAGCCTCGTCAACGATGCATCGGGCCTGCTGCTGTACCAGATGGCCGTGTCGGCCGCGCTCGCCGTGTCGATCACCGCCGCGAGCGCCACCGGCCTGTTCTTCTCGCTCACGCTGATCGGCATCGCGGTCGGCCTCACGTGCGGCCATGCGATGTGCTGGGTGCTGCCGCGCCTGCGCGACCCGATGCTCGGCATCGTCGTGACCTTCGCGATGGCGTGGGGCAGCTACGGCATCGCGGAAGCCGTAGACGGCTCGGGCGTGCTGTCGGTGGTGACCTGCGGCCTTGTGCTCGGCGTGCGCCAGCATCGCGTGTTCGACGCCGACCTGCGGATCAAGGCGAAGGCGACGTGGGAAGCGATCGTGTTCGTGCTCGATGCGCTCGTGTTCATCCTGATCGGTCTCGCGCTGCACGCGATCCTCGCGCGCGTGAACCACGAAGGCGCGGTGCTGATGGCCGGCCTGCGCGTCGCGCTGCCCGCCACCGCCGCCGCGATCGGCGCGCGCGTCGTGTGGGTGTTCGTCGCGATGTGGCTGCCGGGCCGCCTGCGCGCGCCGCGTGCGGGCCACGCGCCGTGGTCGTGGCGCGAGGCCGTCGTGCTCGGCTGGTCGGGCATGCGCGGCGTCGTGAGCCTCGCGGCCGCGATCGCGTTGCCGAGCAACTTTCCCGGCCGCGACCTGATCCTGTTCAGCACGTTCCTGCTGATCATCGCGACGCTCGTCGTGCAGGGCGCCACGCTCGCGCCGCTGATCCGCGTGCTGAAGCTGCGCCCGGCCGCGCGGCACACGATGTCCGAGCACGCGGCGCGCGCGCATACGTTCGGCGCGGCGCTCGCCGAACTCGACGCGCTCGAGCGGCGCGGGTCGAATCTCGAGCGCCCGTCTCTCGACCGCCTGCTCGCCGAATACCGGAACCGCGTCATGTTCAACGAACGCGCGCATCGGCATGGCGCCGAGCCGGCCGACATGCGCGCGCGGATGCTGCGCGTCGAACTCGAACTCGTCGGCGTGTCGCGCCAGGCACTGCTCGACCTGCATCGCGACGGCAAGGTCGACGACACGGTGCTGCACCGGATCGAATCGGAGCTCGATTTCGAGGAACTGCGGCTGCAGCGGCTGCTCGAACCGTAACGTCCGGCAAGGCCGCCGGCCCTCGTCCTTCTCCCCTATGGAACTGCAATGAGCGAACTGTCCGTCGAAGCGAGCATCGGCTCGGTCGATTACCTGGTCCACTTCAGCGATGGCGTCCACCAGTGGCGTGCCGACGAACCGGCGTCGCTCGGCGGCGGCGATACGGCGCCGACGCCCGTCGCGCTGCTGCTGTCGAGCCTCGGCGCCTGCACCGCGATCACGCTGAAGATGTATGCGCAACGCAAGGGCTGGCCGCTCGCCGAAGTACACGTGAAGCTCGCGCACGAATCGGGCAGCGCGGGCAGCACGAACGTGCGCCGCATCACGCTCGAAGGCGACCTGTCCGGCGAGCAGCGCGAGCGCCTGCTGCAGATCGCGAACGCGTGCCCGGTGCACAAGATCCTCACGCATCCGATCACGATCGACACGGCGATCGCCTGATCGCCTGCCGCCTCGACAACAAGATCCCCCACCATGTCCGCATCGATCAAGACCCTGCTCACGCCGCGCGAAAGCGACATCGGCAACCTCGTCGTGCGCCGCGTGCTGCCCGCGCGCGCCGCGCGCCTCGTCGGCCCGTTCATCTTCTTCGACGAGATGGGCCCGGCCGTGCTGCCGGCCGGCCGCGGCATCGACGTGCTGCCGCATCCGCACATCGGGCTCGCGACCGTCACCTACCTGTTCGACGGTTCGCTGATGCATCACGACAGCCTCGGCTTCCGGCAGAAGATCGTGCCGGGCGACGTGAACTGGATGACGGCCGGCCGCGGCATCGTGCATTCGGAGCGTTCGCCCGACGAGGACCGTCCGCGCGAACAGCCGGTCCACGGAATCCAGACCTGGGTCGCGCTGCCGGTCGAGCACGAGGACACCGCGCCCGCATTCGTCCATCATCCGGCCGACACGCTGCCGTCGTTCGCGCGCGACGGCGCGAGCGTGCGCGTGATCGCGGGCACCGCGTTCGGGCTTACGTCGCCGGTCGCCGTGTTCTCGCCGACGCTCTATGCGTATGCGGAATTCGCGGCGGGCGGCCGGCTCGCGCTCGATGCTGAGCACCACGAGCGCGGCGTGTATCTCGTCGACGGCGACCTCACCATCGACGGCACGCCGCTCGCCCCCGCGACGATGGCCGTGCTCGAACCGGGCGCGACCGTGGCGCTCGCCAGCGCGAACGGCGCGCGCGTGATGCTGCTCGGCGGTGCGCACCTGCCGGGCGAGCGTTTCATCGAATGGAATTTCGTGTCGAGCGAGCGAAGATCGACGCGGCGCGCGCGGCATGGGCCGCGCAGACCTTCGGCAAGGTGCCGGGCGAGGAAGACGAGTGGACGCGCCAGCCGGAACGCAGGGCGCGACCGGCAGAATAGGCGGATTCGCTCGCAAGCGAACGACGGCCGGCACGCATGCCGGCCGTCGTTTCGTCGTTCGTTTACCGCTTCAATCCCATCAGTTTCGCGAGCGTCGGCCAGCGCTCGAGCGACTCGATGAACGCGCGGCGCGCCTGCTCGTCGACATAGCGCTCCGGGTCGAGCGCGGGCAGATGCCGCGCGAGGCCGAGCACGTCGTTCGGCTGCGACAGGCGATCGTCGTCGCCGTCGCCGGGAAGGATTACTGTTCGTCGATCCATACGCCGTCCGGAGTTTTCACCGCGTAACCCGCGGCCGTCTGCATCGTTACCGTTCCCTCGTTCTCGCCGACCATTCGCGTGCGCGGCAGGTCCGCCGCATATTGCGCGAGCGTCGTGCCGGGCTTGAACGGGCTGTTCGACACGAGGTTCGACAGCAGCTGCGCGAGCGCCAGGAAGCTGGTCGGCTGCCCGATCACGGTCGTCGCGCCGTGGTTGCCGGTAAAGCCGACGAGCCGCACGCCGACCGGCCCGTGCACGATGCGCGGCGTCGGGATCTCGCGCAGCCCCGCGACCTGGTTCTTGTCGCCGCGCAGCGCGGCGCCGTGCTCGGGCACGAACACGATCACCGCGCGGCGGCCCGATTGCGCGATCAGGTCGGCGAGACGGTCGAAGTCGCTCATCAGCTTCGTCACGCGCTGCGGATACGAGTCGATGCTCGTCACCGAACTGCCGACCACGCGGTTGCCGTCGTGCAGGCTGATCGTGTTGTAGTACAGCGCGACGGGCCCCTGCACCGCCCCGCGCTGCGCATACCAGTTCGCGAGCGTCCCGAAGTCGTCCTTGATCGCCGAGCCGTCGAACGCGTGCATCGTGACGGGCGCGGCCGCGTTCGAGACCATCGGCGCGTCGGCCACGCCGATGTTGTCGTGGATCACCTGCAGGAAGTTGTCGAAGTGACCGTCGTGGTTCAGCAGCGACTGCACCGTGTAACCGGCGCCCGCGAGTTGCGCGAACAATTGGCACTGCTGCGGTGCGGGCTTGTACAGGTCCGCGTGCGCCTCCTGCCCGCAGCTCGCGCGCAGCACGCGAATCGCCGCCGGGCCGCTGTAGCTCGCGGCCGTGCTGAAATTCGAGAACAGGTAGTCGAAGTGGCTCAGCATCGGGTGATTGCGCACCTTCGCGGCATCGAGGTCGTCCCACGACAGCGAGCAGACGTGCAGCACGATCACGTCGAACTGCGCGGCGGGATCGTTGCCGGGATGGCCGAACGCGACCTGCCGCTGCGACTCCTGCGCGCGGAACGTCGCGAGCGCGGCGTTGTGGTCCTCGGGCCCGTCGGCACGCCGCGTCGTCGTCGTGCCCGCCGCGTCCGCCTGCTGCGTGGCCGGTGCGACCACGCGCGCCATCAGGCCGCTGCCCGCTTGCCACAGCGGCATCGCGATCAGCACGGCCAGCACGAACGTCGCAACGCGCAGCCAGCGGTTGACGATGAAATAGACGATCAGCGCGCCGGCTACCGTCAGCACCAGCACGGGCGGCAGCAGGCGCGGCAGCAGTTCCATCCAGTAGTCGACGCGGAACGTGCTCACTTCGCGCGCGGCGTCGACGATGCGTGCAAGCGGCGGCGCGTGCATCTCGCGCGCGAGCAGCGGCACCGCGATCGCGATCGCCACGAGCTGCCGGACGATGCGCCATGACCGCCGCCGGATCGGCGCGCTCGCCGCGAGCGCCACCGCGAACGCGAGGTTCGCGAGCCACAGCGGCTGCAGGTGCCCGGTCGCGAACAGCGCGAACTTCAGGATGAAATACAGATTCCAGAACGTCATCTAACCCACTCCATGATGAGCGCCGCGTCAGTCGCGCGCCCGGTCGAGCTTCGGCGCCAGCATGGCCTGCAGGCCGCGCGCCGCACCCTTCCACATCCGTACATAACCGTTCACGCCGATGCGCAGCACTTCCTTCAACCCGCCGAGCGGCGTGTCGACGCGCGTGCCTTCGTGCCAGTCGAGCCACGCATCCGCGCGGCCGAACGTGCATTGCACGAGCTGGCGCTCCTGTTCGAGCGTCAGTTCCTCGAAGCTCACGCCGACGTGGGTCGGCGTCACGCGGCTCACGCGCACCGGGAACGGGAACGGCCGGTCGCCGCGCGTCACGCACACCGTGAGCGTGTCGCCGACGGCGAGCGGCAGCCCGGGCACGGCTTCGAGGCCGAGGCCGCCGGTCGAGTAGTCGCTCGTGAAGCATGCGGCGGTCGTTCCGTCGGCGAGCAGCAGCGTGGCCGGCACGCGCATCGCGATCCGGTGCGTGACGCGCACCTGCTTGGTCTCGCGCGCGACGGCCAGCGCCGCGCCGAGCATCGCGAGGTTGTACACGGTCCAGCCGAGCGTGATCAGGATCGTCGACGCCTCGTCGCCCTGGTCGGCCGCCAGCCGCCACAGGCCCGCGCCGATCGCGAGTACGTTCAGCGCGAACAGCACGAGATACGGCTTCGACGTCGACCAGTCGACATAACCTTCGTCGATCTTGCCGCCCTTGTCGGTCACGTTGAACTTGCCGTGCTTCGGGCTGAAGAATGCGACGGTGGTCGGCAGTGCGATGTACCACGCGAGCACCGATTCGTAGACCTCGGCCCAGAACGAATGGCGGTAGCGCCCCTGCATCCGCGAGTTCGCGACGTTCGCGAGCACGAGATACGGGATCACGTAGCTCGCGAGCGCGAGCGACGAAGCGTTGATGAAGTACAGGTGAAAGAACAGGTACGCGAGCGGGATCGTCAGGAACACCAGCCGCGGGATCCCGTAGAAAAAGTGCAGCATCGCGTTGCCGTAGCAGATCCGCTGGATGAAGCCGAGCCCGCGCCCGAGGAACGGGTTGTCGATGCGGAAGATCTGCGCCATCCCGCGCGCCCAGCGCGTGCGCTGCTTCACGTGGCCCGCGAGGCTTTCGGTCGCGAGGCCTGCCGCCTGCACGGTCGGCAGGTACGCCGACGTATAGCCGCGCCGGTGCAGCTTGAGTGCCGTGTGCGCATCCTCGGTCACGGTTTCCACCGCGACGCCGCCGACCTCTTCCAGCGCGCTGCGCTTGAGCACCGCGCACGATCCGCAGAAGAACGTCGCGTTCCACAGGTCGTTGCCCGACTGCACGAGGCCATAGAACAGGTTGCCTTCGTTCGGGATCTCGCGGAACGTGCCGAGGTTGCGCTCGAACGGATCGGGCGAGAAGAAATGGTGCGGCGTCTGCACGAGCGCGCACTTCGGGTCGCGCAGGAACACGCCCATCGTCGTCTGCAGGAACGAGCGCGTCGGCACGTGATCGCAGTCGAAGATCGCGATGTATTCGCCGTGCGTCTTCGGCAGCGCGCGGTTGATGTTGCCAGCCTTCGCGTGGAGGTTGTCGTCGCGCGTCAGGTAGTCGATGCCGGCCTCGGCTGCGAACGCCGCGAACTCGGGGCGCCGGCCGTCGTCGAGCAGGTAGACGCGCAGCTTCGCCGTCGGCCAGTCGATGCTCTGCGCGGCGAATACGGTCGGCTTCACGACCGACAGCGGCTCGTTGTAGGTCGGGATGTAGATGTCGACGGTCGGCCAGGTGTCGGGATCGTCGGGCAGCGGCACGATCGGCCGGTCGAGCGGCCACGCGGTCTGCACGAAGCCGAGCAGCAGGATCATCCACGTATAGGCTTCGGCGCCGTACAGCAGGTAGCCGGCGATCGCTTCGACCGGGCTGCGGAAGTCGAGCGTCTGCGTCGTGCGCCACCACACGTAACGCACCGCCGAGAGCAGCGCGAGCGACGCGAGCGCGAGCGTCGGCAGGTGGCCCGGCAGGCGGCGCAGCGCGAGCGCCAGCACCGCGACGATCGCGAAGAACGCGAATTGCGCGCCGGGCATCAGCGGCGACATCCCGGCCGCGATCCACATCAGCGCGCCGGCCACGAGCAGCAGCGGCGCGAGCCAGCGGCGCCGGCCGACGCCGTTCGCACGCGCATCGAGCCAGCCGCCCCAGCGCGCCCACGGCAGGCGTTCGAGCAACGCGTCGATGCGCCGGCCGACCGCGCGCCCGGCCACATAGACGGGCACGACGAACGTGTCGAACCACGCGAGCGGATCGCGCGCGGGCCGGCCGTCGGCCGCACGCGGCGCGCGCACGATCGAGCGCCACAGCCATTCGCGCGGGCTGAGCGGCTGCAGCACACCCCACTCGTACGCGAGCCGCCGGAACGCGAAGCGCACCCAGCGGCGCACGTGATCGGGCCGGCCCGGCGGCGGCGCGTGGAAGAACAGCCGCACGACCCAGTCGAGCAGCGTGCGCTCCGCCGGCAATCCGATGCCGCGCGCGAACCAGTCGGTCGCGCGGCGGCCGAACGCGCGCAGCCGCGGCGCGAAGGCGGCCTTCATCGCGCCGCTCCGGTGCGACCGGCGGCGGCCGCCGCCAGCCATGCATCGACCCAGTTCGCGATGCCGTTCAGGTCATGCGACGCCTGCGAATACGGCGCGTCGTCGAAGATCCAGCTGCCGCGCGCGAGCGCTTCGGGCACGGCGGCATCGACGTGGATCCGCTGCTCGAGCATCGACGCCGGCCCGGCGACCGCGCGCAGCATCGCGATCGCGTCGCGCTGCATGTCACGGGCCGGATTCAGCCGATTCACGACGATCTGCAGTTCGCCGCCGCCGGCACGCAGCGCGCCGAGCCGCGCGGCGACCGTCGCGCAGGCGGCCGGTTCGGGCGGCACGACGACGAGCGTCAGGTCCGCGCGGCGAATCGCCTGCTCGGCCTGCGGCGACGGATAACGCGCGGTGTCGACCAGCACGACGCCGTCGGCCGGCAGCGCGATCTCGTCGAGCGCGCGCGACAGCCATGCCGGGTCGGCCGCGAGCCGCGCATCGCACGCGGCCGCGCCGGCCGCGTCGACCTGCCCGTATGGCACGAACAGCACGCCGTCGGCATTGCGCCACGTATGCGCGTGCCACGGCTCGGCGCCGCCGAGCACGCTCTGCGCGAGGCCGTGCTCGGCCAGCGAGTCGAGGCCGAGCGTCGCGCCCATCAGGTTCTGCGCATCGAATTCGACGGCGACGACCGGCCGGCCGCGGCGCGCGAGCAGCACCGCGAGCGCGGCCGCGAGCGTCGTGCGGCCCGCGCCGCCCGTCGTCGACGTGATGGCGATCGTCTTCATCGCGCCGCCTCGTCGCCGCGCTCGGCGCCGGGTTCTGCATCGGGCAGCAGTCGCCCGCGCAGCGCAACCGGCACGAGTTCGCACGGCACCGCGTCGCGTCGGTCGATCCCGCGCGGCGCCTGAAAGCCGCGGCCGATGCCGAGGTGCTGCGCGACGATCCAGACGGGCACCGCGATCACGATGCCGACGACGAAACCGATGACGAGTTCGGCGATCATGCGTCCTCCGGCTTGCGCAGCGGCATCGCGCTGCGGATGGCGCCGCGCGCAGGCGCGGCGGGAATGGCGGGATGCGGGGCCGGTGCGTCGGCGGCAAGGTGCGCGAGCGCCGGCATCGCATCGATCGCCTCGAGCGAGACGATTGCATCGATTGCATCGATCGCATCGCTCACCTCGGTCGCGTCAGGCGACGCCGCGCCGAAATCGGCGCGCGCAGTCGATGTGCGCGCAGCACCGGCCGGCTGCGTGGCCGCGAACAGGTCGCTGTAGTCGGCGATCGGCGCGCGCCGGTTCTCGGCCTTCAGCGCGTCGAGCTCCGTGTCGATGCTGCTCCGCCCGAGGCACAAGACGCGGTCGGACAGCGTGTCGACCGGCACGTCGAAGATGCGCGCGAGTGCTTCGTCGGCATCGACCGGCTCGCAGGCGAACAGGAACACGTACAGGTGCCCGGGATCGGCCGTCACGACGTCGCCCGCGCGGCGCGGCCGGCAGTGCCGCAACGCGTCGACGTGCGACACGCCCGGCAGCAGCGTGAGCTTCGCGAGCGTGTGCGGCAGCGCGAGCACGGCGCCGCGATCGAGCACCGCGCGGATCCGCAGGCAGAACGCGCCGACCGGCAGATAGCCGAGCACAGAATCGCCGAGCGCGGCCGCGAGCGCCGCGCGATAGTCGGCCGCGACGGGCCGCGCATAGAGCTGGCCGCGCAGCGCGTGCACGGCGGCCTGCATCCGCGACACCGGCAGGTCGCGCGCGACGACGCGGTTCGCGCCGACGCTCAGCAGGAGCATCTCGAACTGCTGGCGCAGCACCTCGCCGCCACGCTCGACGACCGCGATCTTCAGCGCGCCGCCGCACTGCCGGCGCAGCGCGTGCACGTCCGCGCACAACGCTTCGAGCTGCGCATGCGAGCGGAACACGAGCACCGCGGTCGCGGCGTGGGCATGCGCGCAGGCCGCGACGACGGCCGCGTTGTCGTCGACGATTTCCCAGTCGCCGGGCGCACGGTTCACGCCGTCGAGCACCGCGCGGCTGACGACGACGCGATCCTCGTCGATCGCGAGCTTCAGCCGGCGCGCCGGCTCGGTCGCGCCGGCATCGACGCTCGCCGACAGCCGGCCGCCCGGCGCAAAGCGCAGCGGCCGCACCTCGCCGGCCGCGAGCGTGTCGCCCGCGCGCCAGAAATCGACGATCCACAGCAGCTCGCCGTGCGTGCGCTGCATCTGCGCGACGCCCGAGCAGACACCGTGGAAGCCGCTGCGCTGCGTGCGATCCGCACCGCGCACGAGCGGCGGATCGTCGGTGCGCGCATCGGTGCCCGCACGGGCCGCTTCGGGATCGAGCAGCAGCACGAGCGCGATGCGGCGCGTGCGGCACCAGTCGGCGAGTGCGTGCGCTTCGTCGGCAAGCGCGCCTGGATCGTCCCAGCTGAACCAGCGCTGCGCGCCTTCGACGAAATACAGCGAACGCGCACGAAAGCCGTAGCGCTTCATCGCGCGCAAGCCGCCGGTCAGCCGCGCGAACGGGCCCGGCGCCGCGCCGCGCGGTGCGTCGCCGGTCGCGCCAGGACCTTCTCCGTCGGCCGGCTCGGCCGCCGCCGGCATCGCCAGCACGCTCAGGTTGCGCGGCCAGCCGGCCGGCTGCGCGCCGCCCGCGAAGCCGCGCGCCTGCATTTGTTCGGCGACGCGTGCCGCGTCGCGTGCGAGCACGACCGTGACGTCGCGCGTGCGCGCCTGCCGCGCGCTTTCCCACACGAGTGCGTCGCACGCCGGCGTGCCGCCGGCCGCGTAGATCGCGTACAGGCCGCCGGCTTCCAGTTGCGTCCATGCGTCGGGCAAGCCATCGATCGCGAGCCGGCTCAGCGTGCCGACGCGGCCGCCGGCCGGCCCCGTGCGCAGCAGCGCGCGCAGGCGGCCCAGCAGGCCGGCGGCGCCGAGCGCGGGACGGGTGGCATCGATTTCCGTATTCACGACGTTCCCCTAGGGTCTGCTTGCATATGGAACGCACATGCGTTGCCACGAGAACGGCCGCTCGCGAGGCGCGCGACGCTGCGAATACTGACGTATTCGCAAGGAGCGCAACGCAGCGAGCGGCCGTTCTCGTGGCAACCCCAAATTAAAAAATCCATTCCAGGGGAATGCCCGGAATCGCCCGTATGGCGGCGTCGCTCGTCGCTTGTTTGGCTCGGCCAAACGGCGCTCCTCACTTCTTGCCCTACGAGCGATTTCGGGCATTCGCATGTACGTTCCATATGCAAGCAGACCCTAGTAATCCGAATAAAGCCGCACCGGCATCGGCGTGACGAGCCAGCTGGGCTGCGCGCGCGCATCGAACGCATAGCGCAGGTACACGAGTGCCGAACTCGGCGCGTAATCGTGCGACCGGTCGACATGCAGTTGCGCGCCGACGCTCAGGTGCGGGTTCACGCGGTACTCGACGATGCCGTTCACGCCGTACGAGAACGATACGCCGCGTGTCGAGCTGCCCGCGTACACGAACCCGGCCGCCACCTGCGCGGCCCGCTGGTCCGAAAACGTCGGGTAAAACAGCGAATCCTTCTCGTAGCTGTTCGAGATCCCGCCCGTGACGGTCAGGTCCCACGACAGCGCGTCGCGCCGCCCCGCCCATTCGATCGGCACGCCGAGCGACAGGTAGCGCTGCGGGCTGTAGTAACCGCCCTGCCCGTACGTGTAGTAGCGCAGGTTCTGCGCGTAGTGCCACGCATTGCCGACGAGCCCGGTGCTGACCTTCATCGTCGCGCGCTCGTACACGGGCACCGTGAACCCGGTGCGCAGCGTGACTTCCGCGTTGCGTTCGACGTTGCGGCCGGACAGCACGCCCGCGCCGAGCTCCGCGAACAGGTTCGTGCGGCCGACGTCGACCGATGCGCGCAGGTTCACGCCGTCGCGGCGCACGCCGCCCCAGACCGCGCCCGTCCACGGGTCGCGCATCCCCGCGTACGACAGCACGCTGCTCGTTTCCGGCCGCCGCGACGCATTCACGCTGAAGCTCGCCGGGCCCGCGTCGAAACGGTAGCGCACGCCGCCGACGAGGTAATGCACGGGGAAACCGAGCGGCGACGTGCCGAGATCGAAGCGCCACGCATCCGTGCGATAGCCGGCGCCGAGCGCGACGCCCGTCGTCGACTGGTGCAGCGAGCCCGGCGGATTCGCGATCAGCGCGGCGGCCTGCTGATTCGACTGGAACGGGGGCGGCAGCCCGCTCGATGCCCTGAGCGCCGCGTAGGTCCCGAACGTCTTCAGCGAATACGCGTTCGGGTCGCTCGTATCGAGCGTGCCCGGATCCAGATGCACGGTGTCGATCTGCGCGAACACATGCCCGTCGTAGCGGATCGGCATCTGCAGGTAGATCGGCACCTGCTGCGCGCGATACGACGAGATGCCTTCGTCGCCCGACTTGTACGCGGGCATCCAGCCGGTCTCGATCTCGGGGTTGCGCCGCTGTTCGAGATCCGCGAACGCGGCCTGCGCGGGCGTCAGGCCGTCGCGGCCCGGGCTCACGCCCGCCGTGCGTTCCTGCGACCGGGACAGCCGGTACAGCGACGCCGCGTCGTCATAGCGGCCCTGTGCCTCGGCCACGCGTCCGGCCGCGACCGTCACGTCCGCACGCGCCGGATACGCGGCCTGCAGCCGGTCGGTCACCTGCGCTGCGTCGTCCGGGCGGCGCAGCGCGTTCAGCCGGCGCACGGCCGACAGTTGCGTGTCGACGTCGTCGTCCGGCGTGCGTGCGAGCACGGCCTGCACCCGCGCAAGCGAGGCCGCGCGGTTGCCGCTGTCCTCGTCGATGCGCGCGAGCGCGAGCTGCGTATCCGCATCGTCCGGCGTGCGCGCGACGACCGGCGCGAGCGCGTCGCGCGCCGCGCCGTAATGGCCCTGTGCGCGTTCGAGATCGGCCAGTTCGAGCGCATGGCGCTTGTCCGCGCGGCCGGCCGGGCTCGCGCGATCGAGCAGCATGCGCGCCTGCGCATAGTCCTGCCGCGCGATCGCATCGTCCGTCTGCCGCAGCACGAGCCGCAGCGACTGGTCCTCGAGCCTCGCCGTCTGCGCGGGCGTCAGCGACGGTTCGCGGCGCAGCGCGTCGAGCCACGCGGCGAGCGCGTCGTCGCGCCCCGCGCTGCCGAGCAGGTCGCCGTAGCGCAACCGCACGTCCGCGTCGGCTTCGCGCGGATGCGCGGCGATCCAGTCGCGCAACGGCGCGAGGCCGCGTTCAGGCTCGCCCGCATCGATCCACTGCGCGCCGATCGCGGCGAGCATGTCGGGATCGTCCGGCGCGCTCGCCTGCGCATGCGCGAGCGATGCGGCGAATGCCGCGCGGTCGCCGCGCCCGAGCGCGCCGCGCGCGTCGGCCAGCGTGCGTTCCGCGTCGAGTTTGCGCACCAGCGCGCGCATCCCGTCCGAACGATGCGCGTCGTCGACGGGCGCGAGCACGGCCTGCGCGCCCGCGATGTCGTCGAGCGAATTGCGGTACAGCGCGGTCGCATAGCGCATCTCGGGCGTATCGCTTTGCGCGAGCCCGTCGTCCATCACCGTGCGGCCAAGCTGCGGCAGCCCCATGTCGCGGTACAGGCGCGCGAGCGCGAAGCGCGTCCACGGCGCGTCGGGCGCCGCGCGTACGGCCGCCTCGTAGCGTTGCGCGGCGGGCCCGCGTTCGCCCTTGTCCGCGAGCGCGCGCGCCTGGTTCGCGAACAGGTCGGCGCGCAGGCCGTCGAGCGCGCGGCGATCGTCGCGACCCGTCACGCGCCCTTGCAGCGCATCGAGCAGCGGGCCGATCCGGTCCGCGCGACCGGTGTTTTCATACAGTGTCGCCGTGCCGCGCACCGCCGACGGGTTCGGCGAACGGGCGGCCAGCAACTCGCGCAGCAGCGGCTCCGCGCGCGCCCAGTCGCGCTGCGCGAGCAGCGCATCGGCGAGTTGCAGTTTCGCGTCCGGGCTGTCCGGCTGCATCGCGAGCGCGGCACGCGCGGCGCGTTCGGCATCCTGCGGCCGGCCCGCGGCGGCGGCCGCGCGGCCTTGCGCGAGCAGCCCCCAGAACTGCGCGGTGCGCGCCAGGCCCTGCCATTTGCCGCGCTGGTCGGTCGCGAGCGTCGCGGCCCGCGCGAACAACGCGCGCGCTTCGTCGTGCCGCCCTTCGCGCAGACGCAGCAGGCCGAGCCCGCCGACCGCATCGGCGTCGTCCGCGCGTGCATGCGCGGCGCGGGCGAGCAGCGGATCGGCGGCCGCCAGGTCGCCGCGCGCGAGCGCCTGCAGGCCGCGCTGCTGCGCGATGTAGCCGGGATCGCGTTCGAGCCGGCGCTGCGCATCGCGCCGGCTGTCCAGTTCGGCGGCACGGTCGCGGAATTCGGCGTCGTCCGGCACGAGCACGAGATACGCATGCAGCGCATCGAGATACGCGGGATCGTTGCCGGCCGATTGCAGCACGCGCCGCCACAGCGCCATCGCCTCCGTATGGTCGGCGTCGTCCCGCTTAGCGAGCGACCATGCGATCCGGTTCGCCTCCGGGCGCGTGTCGGCACGCTGGTTCAGCAGCCGCGCGAGCGCCATCGACGCGCTCGTGTCCTGCGGATCGGCCGCGACTGCGCGGCGCAGCGCGGCGATCGCCGGCTCGCGCCCGCCCGGCGCATTCGACACGATCTGGTAATACTCGGCGCCGAGCGCGCCCGACGGCGCACCGTTCGGAAACAGCGCGACGATCCGCCGTGCCGCCTCGTCGGCGCGGCCGCTGCGCGCGAACAGGCGGATCTGCGCCATCTCGTCGCGCCCGCTCGTCGCGACGCGGTATTCGTCGGCCACCCGCCGCGTCGCGGGTGCGTTCGGCAACTGCGCCCGCAGGCGCGCGAGCGCGGCCTGCGCGCCTTGCGCGTCGCCGAGCCGCAGTAGCACGCGAACCTGCTCGGCAAGCAGTTCGGGATCGCCCGGCGCGATCAGCAGCCCCTTGCGCAGCGCATCGCGCGCGAGGTCATCGCGATGCTTGAGGCCCCACATCCGCGCGGTGTCGAGCTGGCGCTGCGCGTCGGTGGAAGCGGAAGCGGATGCAGCCGGCGTGGCGGTTTTCGGCATCGACGCGTCGGCTGCGGTGCCGGGCGCCGCCGCACACACCGACGACGCGAGCCACGCGAATCCCGCGACATGCGGCGCGGCGCGCTTCAGCGGGCGGCGCACGAACGGCCTCCCCAGCGGGCATCGAGCGTGCCGTCCGCGCCGAACCTGTAGCGGCCGTCGCGCCAGCCGAGGCCGAACAGCGTCAGCACGCTCGTGTAATAGCCGGGTGCCGACTGGCGCGCGAGCGTGTCGACGCGGGCCGCCTGCGCATCCGCGAGCGAATGCTGGCCGCGCGCGTCGAGGAACGGCACGGCCGCCGCCGAGAACCCGCCGTTGCCGTCGTTCGGCCCCGCGGCGCCCGTCGTCGTATCGACCTTCTCCGGCGGCGCGCCATGCGCGGCGATATGGTCGGCAAACGGCGCGAAACGCGCGAGCAGCGGCGCGGCGAGCGGATCGGCGCGGTCGAGCATGCCGGCCCACAGGTACACGCGGATCGCGTTGTACGCGCTCTCCGCATGCATCTGCGGATCGGGCCCGAAGCCCGTGCCCGCGCGATACAGCGCCCAGTCTGGCGAAAAACCCTTCGGCGCCGTGTCGAGCAGCACGCGCCCGGTGCTGGACGCCAGCGCGGCCCAGCGCCGGTCGTCGGGCAGGCGCGCGCCGAGCGCGCGGATCACCTGCGGCGGCGAATAACTCGGGTTCACGCGCCACTGGCCGTTGGGCAGCCTGAACCCGGTCGGCCCGGGCAGCAGCGTGACGCCGAGGCCCGGCACGGTCGCGGTTTCCTCGTCGAGCACGCGCTTCGCGAGCAGCGCGCCGCGCGCCGTGTAGCTGCGCTCGTGCCATAACCGCCCGGCCTCGACGAGCGCGTACGCGATCCACAGGTCGGCGTCCGACGCCGCGTTCGCGTCGAGCACGCGCCACGCGCCGTCCGGCGCACGGCCCCACAGCCACGCCGGCAGGTGCGCGCTCAAGTCGCCTTGCGCGAGGTTGTTCTCGGTCCATGCGAGGATCGTGTCGAACATGCGCCGGTCGTTCGCGACCAGCGCGAAGAAAAGCCCATACGCCTGCCCCTCCGACACCGTGCGTGAATCGGCCGAACCGACGTCGATCACGCGGCCGTCGGCCGAGATGAAATCGCGCTTGAACGCGTCCCAGCGCGGCCACGCCGCGCTGCATCCGGCGTCGGCCGTATCGGTCGCGCTGGCTCCCGCGGCCTGTGCGCGCCCGGCCGTGCCGGTTGCCGCGCACGCCAGCGCGACGGCCAGCGCGAGTGCCGCGCTGACGCGCCGCGGCGGCCGCGTTGCCCGTCGCTTCGCCATAACCCGCGCCATCCGTTACATCCCCCGTCGACGCGCGGCGATTCTCTGCAGCACGCTGAACACGCCGAGCGCGAGCAGCAGCCCCGCGACGACGCCGACCGCGCCGAGCACGACCGGATGCCGCGCCGCCTGCGTCCAGACGCGCGCATACCACGGCACGAAACCGACCACATAAGGCTCGCCGACGCGCAGGCTGTCGACCTGCCCCGGCCGCACCAGCGCGAGGTCGCCCTGCAACTGCGACACGAGGCCGGCGTTTTCGAACACGTTCAGCAGATCGCCGAGGCGCGGCTGGTCGGTCGCCGTCAACGCGACGACGCTGCGGCCGTGGCTGCCCGGCAGCTCGAACCCGGCGAGCGCCGCGAGCGGCCCCGTCTGCTCGATATGCGCGCCGCCGTCGGCCAGGCCGACGCCGTTGCGCCAGCGCTCCTTGACCGTGAATGCGACACGCTTCGCGCCGTCGCCGCCCGCACCGCCCTGCTCGCCGATCACGAGCGGCAGCGCCGAGCGCCAGTGCGCGAGCAGCGGCGACGCGGGCGAGCCGTCGATCACGAGCAGGTCCTTGCTGCCCGACAGCGCGGCGACGTCGCCGGGCCGCGCGACCTGCACGCGCAGTGCCGGGAACCCCGTCCACTCGCCCATGTGGCCGAGCATCGTCAGGTAGGCCTCGAGCTCCTGCGGCGACGGCCGGTCGGGCATCACGACGGCAGTCTGCGACAGGTCGGCGAAGCGCGTGAACGGAAAGCCGCTGTTCGCGAAGAACGCGAGGTTCGGCAATTGCGCGTAATGGACGAAGTGCGAGAAGTCGATCGTCGAATCGGGATCGATCGCCGCGCGCTGCGGCTCGGTGGACGTGCTCGAGCACAGGCCCGTCTTCTGCGAGTCGAGCGTGAAGCGGAATTGCAGCTGGTTGCCGCTGCCGACGCGGAACGCCGGGATGTCGACGTCGCTCGTCACGCGCCCTTCCGGCACCGACAGCAGCGGCAGCTGCATGCGGCCGCGCGCGTCCTCGGCCTGGGCCGGCCCGAGCCGGTACGACTTCACGAGCTGCTCGTTGATCTCGACGGCCAGCGTCGAGTTGTCCTGCACGGTCGGCGCCGTGTAGCGGTAGCGCAGCGTGATCGGCACGCCCGCGCCGTTCCATGAATGGAGATCGGCCGGCACGCGCAGGTTCAGGCGGATCGCGTCGGGCGTCGTGCCGCGCGCTTCCAGCTCGCGCGGATCGGACACGAGTTCGCGGAACGTGATCGGCCGGTTCACCGGCAGCCAGCGCGGCGCATCGTACGGCTTGCGCGGCGCACCGAGATCGACGTGCGCGACCGTCGCCGCCGGCCCCGACAGCGCTGCACGGCCGAGCACGAGCGTCGCGACCGCGTCGTCGACCTCGGCCGCCGTGCGGCCCGTGACGACGAGCAGCTTGCGCCCAGGCGCGGCCGGGTTGTCGGCGACCGCGAGCAGCGGGCCGTTGACCGACGGCAGCGCGAGGCCGGCCGGCAGCGTCGCGGCCGTGCCGACCACCACCGCCTGGTCGTCGGCCGGCAGCGTGGGCGACACCGGGAAGCGCGCATGCCGGTAGTCGGCCAGCGCGCCGAACCACGACGCGAGCACGCCCGCGCTGCGCAGCGTCGCCGAATCGGGCGACGCCGGCAGCACGAACGGCAGCCGCAAGCGGCCGTTGTCGCGCCGGTCGAAGAACGGCGCGGGCAGCAGCGCGAGATCGTTCGGCAGGCGGACCGGCGATTCGTCGAGGATCAGTTCGCTCGTCGGGCTCACGTCGGCCCACAGCGCCGAGTTCGACGGATCCTCGCAGTGGTCGAGCGTGTAGTGCGCGATCAGGCGCAGGCCGATCTGGTTGAAATCCGAGAAGTAGCGCGGATCGATCGGGATGTCCTGCGTGACCGTGCGGCCCGCGCGCGCGGCGTCGAACGGGACGGTCGCGATGACCTCGCCGTTCACCGACACCTTCAGGTGCGACAGCGGGAATACGAGCGACGGCGAATACGCGTAGGTCAGGCGCAGCCGCGCGCCCGTGACCACGCGGTCGAGCCGCACGCCCGCGTGGATCGTGCGTGCATCGTCGGCGCCGCGCAGGCGCAACGGGTCGAACGCGCCGAGCGACGCGAACGGCAGGCGCACGGTCGTCGCCGGTAGCGCGGCGGACGGCGCGCTGGCCGCCGTCGGCGCAGCCGCGAGCAGCGGCGCCGACGCGTCGCCGGGCGACGCCGCATTACCGGCACCGGGCGCCGCAGCGGCTGCCGGCACCGCCGGCATCGGAGCGGCCGACAGCGCGGCCGCGTGGAAAGCGCCGACCATGGCAACCGACAGGACGAACAGCGACGCGGCCGGCTTCATGCGCCGCTCCGTTTCGTCGGGATCATCCGGTCATCCGTCGCATCGAACCCGACGCGCGCAAAGCAGCTATGCCCGTGAGTGAACATCCCCACTGCTTCCCCTCATATCAACTAACTGGCCTGCTTCGTTTATCGAAATGAAGCAGCACATTCTTTAATCGGCTGTCGTCGTGTTTGCGCGCGCACCTGGCACCGGCACACGCCCATTCGTCACACTATCTCAAAAATAGGACAAAACTTACCCCGATTCGCGACGATGAAGCAAAAAAAGCCTCAATCCGGTCGGAAATGCTACGCGAGAGGCATGAATGGTAAGAATTGCGCCGCTGTCGCCTGACGGGCCGAACGGGCCGAACGGCATGCTGCCGGCGCGGTGCGGCTGGCCGGCGGGGCGATCCGTTGCAGAACGCCCGAGCCCGGGGCCGCGCTGCCGCGGGGCGGCGCGTATGCTACCGCAATCCCGTGCAGCCGGACGCGCTTTCTTTCACGGAAAACTGACTTGTATCAAATCGTCGACACCGCCGCCGCGTCCCCGGACACGCTGCTGCGCAGCAGCGCGGTGCAGACCGAGATTGCGACGCTCGGTCTCGACCTCGGCAACGTGATGGCCCAGGGCCTGTTCATACCAATAGCGGGTAGCGCTGGGCGCCCGAATGGCCGAGCGCAAGGATTGCGACGAAGCGAATACTCGACGTATTCGTGAAAAGCATGACGCGGCGCTGGCCCTCGTGGCGGCCAGCCCCACGGGCGATTTTTTCAAATTGGGGGACCGTGCGTTGCCGGCCGTATTGCAGCGTCGATCGTTGCTGGCCCCCGAGGGAATGGCCGGCAACGACCCACGCTCGCCAGCCCGTCGTGAGCATGAACAGGCGCTACCCCGCCTGCGGCACCGCGATCGCGAGCCCGACCACGACCCACTGCACGACCGCGACCAGCACGCCGGCCCGGCACAGCCCGACAGCACCGCGCACGCGCGCGTCGAGCGTGCGCCCTGCCTTCGACGCGTCGATCCAGCCGAGATCGGCGAGCGCGCTGTCGAGCGCCGCAAGCCCGTCATCGACCGACGCATCGCCCGCCGCCGCCCGCGCCAGCGCGGCGAACAGTCGGCGGTCGATCTCGATACGCACCGCGTACCACAGCGCCGCAATCCCCGCCCCTGTGCTGACGACAGCCAGCAGCACGCGCGCGATCGTCGCGGGCGCCCAGCCCGATGCAATCCACCAGCCCGCGCCGGCCGCGGCCAGCGCGGCCGCGATCGCCCACGCGCCCGCATCGAGCGCGCCGCGTGCGGCGGCAATCCGAAATGGCGCGGACGGATCGTGCATCACAGGCCTCCCGCACTGCGGCGTCGATCGATCCAGTGCTGCAGCACGGCCACGCCGTCGTCCGACCACACCGCTTGCGGCCGCACCTCGCGCACCGCGGCAAACGCGTCGCGCGCATCGCCGAGCCCGCGCCGCGCGGCAAGCCACGCGGCCGCGCACAGCACGCTGCGCCCGTAGCCGAGCGCGCAGCAGACCAGCACGTCGCGCCCTTCGCCGTGCAGGCGTTCGAGCGCCGCGACTGCCTGCGCGAGCTGCGTGGCCGTCGGCGCGACGAGATCGAGCTGCGGCACGGCCGCATACGCGAGCGACGCATCGGCCGCCGCCCAGCGCGGCATTTCGGCGGTCAGGTCGACCAGCGCCGTGAAACCGTGGCGCCGCACGTCGCGTGTCGTCGGCGTGCGGCCGATCGACACGCGCTCGTCGATCCGCACGGGCGCCGGCTGCCGGAACGTCCACAGCCGCGAATTGACGAACGCGCCGGCGATCGTCGGCGCGAGCAGCCAGCGGATGAAGACCGGGAAACGCCCGTGCGCATCCTTCTGAAAGGCGCCGGGCGCGCCGCGTCGGTAGAGCCACGCGACGCACGCGAGCGCCAGCGCGACCCACCCCGCCGCCAGCGCCCAGCCCGGCGCGCGCGGCACGCACCAGAGCGCCACGAGCGCGACCAGCGCCGCGCCGAACGCGTAACGACGCGCGAGCGCGCGGCCGGCCGCGCCCGGCGACGCATCGGCGCCCGGCAGCCGGCCCGAGGCATCGCGCAGCGGAAACAGGAACAGCGCGAGACAGCCGACGGCCGCGCCGGCCGGCACGTCGATCGCGTGATGCTGGTAGGTCGTCAGCACCGACACGCCGATCGCCGCGAACCACAGATGCAGCACGACGCGCGCGATCGTGCCGCGCAGGTGCTTCGCATAGACGGCCCACAGCACGACCAGCAACCCGATGTGCAGCGACGGCGCCTGGTTGAACGGCTTGTCGAAGCCCATCAGCAGCGTGAACAGCGCGCCGGCCACGCCGCCCGCGTCGGGCCGCTCGAAACCGAAACGCAGGGGCCACGCGATGAAGCATGCGACCGATACCAATTGCACGGTGAGTAGGCGCTTCACGTGATCGAGCAGATCGTCGCGGCGCGTCCAGAAGAAGAACGACAGCGCATACAGAATATCGATCGACCAGTACGGCACGATCGTCCACGGCACGAACGGGATCGCGTGCTCCCAGCCGAACGCGAACGTCGGCACCGCCGCGCGGTGCGCGGCGAGCCAGTTCGCGAAGCCGTACGTCGAGAAGAACACGGCGCCCATCGCCGCGAGCCAGCCGAAGCGCAGCGCGAACGACGCGTCGCGCGCGCCGGCCGCCGGCTCGACGACGCCGCTCGCGCCGCCGCCGAGCGCGCTCATGACGCGTCGACCCGCTGCGCGAGGCTGACCGTGAAGATACCCATCTCGTCGATCCGCTGGTCGAGCTTGCGGAAGCCGGCGCGCGCGACGAGTTCGTCCATCTCGGCCTGCGAGCGGCGGCGCATCACCCAGGTCGCCTCGCCGCGGTGATTGTTCAGCGCGCGTGCGATGAATTCGAGCTGCGGATGCCACGGCTGCCCCGTATAGACGAGATAGCCGCCCGGCGGCACGGCCTGCGCGAGCCCGCGCAGCGAACGTTCGATCAGCGCGTTCTCGCCGA
This sequence comes from Burkholderia sp. BE17, assembly GCF_009362305.1. Classification (NCBI taxonomy): domain Bacteria; kingdom Pseudomonadati; phylum Pseudomonadota; class Betaproteobacteria; order Burkholderiales; family Burkholderiaceae; genus Burkholderia; species Burkholderia sp. BE17. The sequence continues at coordinate 75,115 of NZ_WHNU01000020.1, read as the reverse complement.
ACAGTTCATAGAGACCCGACACGATCGCGAGCGTCGGACGCGGCTCGAGCGTCGCGAGCGACGTCTCGTCGAACGCGTCGCCGCGCTCGAAGCGCGCGATCGGCTCGAGCCCGCGCTGGGCGATCAGCACGCGCCCGGCCTCGACGTTCGGCGGGCTGTAGTCGCGCAGCGTGATGTCGTCGGGCGCCGCGCCGTCGCGCTCGGCGGCCGTCGCGATCGCGTCGAGCACATAGCGCCCGTGGCCGGCCGCGATGTCGACGATCCGCACCGGCGTGCCGTGGCCGCGCAGGCGGCCGATCGCCGTGCCGATCAGTTCCTGCAGATGCACCTTGCGCTGGCGGATGCCGATCCAGCCCGGCGAATCGAGATACGTGCGGTCGATCAGCGCGCCGACACCGAGCCGCCCTTGCGCGCGGTTGCGGTACACGTAATCGAGCGTCGAGCCCGAATCGAAACCGAGCTGCAGCCCGAGCGCGATGCCGTCCGACAGCGCGCCGCCCGCCTTCAGGCCTGCGCGCGTGAGCGCCCAGTACGCGCGCGCGAACACGTTCGCGGGCGGGCGGCCGAGCGCCGCGTATTCGTCGTGGAACGCGCCGCGCCGGTCGGCGTCGGCGAGCGACACGCGCGGGCTCGGCGTATCGAACTCGCGCAGCACGAACGCGCGCAGCGGCGCGAGCGCCTGCGCGCGGTCGCGCTCGCCGAGCGTGTCGTGATAGAAGCCCGGCAGCACGATGCGCTCCTTGCGCGCCGAGCCGAGCCGTTCGAAGAAACGATCCTGCGGGCCGCGATGCACGACCCAGTCGGCGCCCGAGATCAGCAGTTGCGTCGGCACGGTGATCGCGGCCGCATCGGCGACGATCCGCTGCGCGGTGTCGTGCAGGTCGAGCAGCATGTTGACCGCGATCGGCCGCGTGATCAGCGGATCGGACGCGTAGCTGGCGATCCGCTCGGGATCGTGCGTGAGGAATTTCGGCTTCACGTAGCTGTTCACGTAGAACAGCCCGCGCAGCTTGTGCATCAGCCGCAGCCCCGGCCGCGCGAACGGCACGTAGAGCTTGATGTGGAACGCCGGCGACGCGACGACGAGACAGCGGATCGGCGGCGCGTAGTCGTGCGCCCAGGTCGCCGCGAGCACGGCGCCGACGCTCTGGCCGACCACGGCCATGTCCTCGATCGCGATGCCGTGCGTGTCGCGGATATGCTCGACGAAGGTCTGCAGGTCGCGCACCGATGCGGCCGCGCTCGGGCTGTAGCCGCGCGCACCGGGCGAGCGGCCGTGGCCGCGCGCGTCCCATGCGAAAAACGCGAAATCCGGCAGGTCGAGCTCGTCGACGAGGTGCGCGACGCGCGCCGAATGCTCGTGGCCGCGATGCAGCAGCACGATTGCGCCGCGGCAGCGCGGGCCCGTCGCGGGCCAGTGACGATAGAACAGCGTTTCGCCGTCGTGCGTGATGAAGTCGGCCTCGCGGGCCGTGCGTGCGCTCATGTGATCTCTCTCGTTTCGTTATTCGAATCATGTGGCGCCGCCCTCCGGCGCCTCGTAGGTCAACCGCCCTTTTCGGCGATGCCGGCCTGCACGCGCCGCACCACCGTCACGATCGACAGCACGATCAGCAGGCGCCACAGCCACGCGGCGATGCTGCCGACCGGCAGGCCGAAGCCGATCCACAGCGCGAATGCGCCGAGGGCCAGCGCGCGGTCGCTCTTGCCGAACGGGCCGTCGTAGCGGCGCGTGGCACCGACGAGCGGCCCGATCAGCCCCGCGCATTCGACGATCACCGCCGTCAGCGCGAATAGCCAGACGTCCGCCGGAGCGAACGCGGAAATGGCGAGGAACGGCAGCACGAGCGCGACATCGGACACGATGTCGCCCAGCTCGTTCAGGTATGCGCCGAGCGTGCTCTTCTGCCCGTGTTCGCGTGCGAGCATGCCGTCGATCGCGTTGAGCGCCATCCGTGCGAACAACCACAGCGGAATCAGCAGGAACAGCACGCGGGCGAATACGCCGAGCCCGGCGAGCGCCCCGACGACGATCGAGCCGCCGGCCGCGAACAGCGTGACCTGGTTGGCGGTGACGCCGCGTTCGGCGAGCGAATTCGCGAACGGGCGCAGACGGTCCTGGAATTTGGGTTTGAGTGCGTAGAGGCTCATCGTTTCGTATTCGTATTTTTCGCGCGGCACAGTCGGACACGTTTCCCGCCGCCATGCCCCGGACGGCGAAACGGCCTGCGTCGGCCTTCAATGGACGGCCCCCATCGTCGCCGAGCAGCACCGATGCGTCAAGCATGCGCCCGGCCCGCCCGCGCGGCGCCAATCTGGCGTTTTTGGCGGAAACTCGCGATAATCCGCTGGCCCGATCGCAGCGAAGATCCATTCGAACTGCAAACGGGCACTCGTGCAACAGCCGATCATCACGCCGCCGACCGGCACATGCGCCGCTACGCAACGTGCGTGTGACGGCGAACCGTCCGATTATCGCGGACCTGCGACAGGCAGCCACGAACTTGAAAAAATTTAAACAAGGGCCGTCCGGCGCGCATCCTGCCGCGCCGGCATTCCGGGATCCCGTCCGCCGCACCCGCGGCCGGGCATGCAGGCAGGAGGCACAGCGCCGATGAACATCGTCAACGTCTGGCAGCGCGACTTCCTGCTGTCCATCGTGCGGCTCGTCGCCGGCGCATATCCGGTCTGGCATCAGGCGCCGCCGTCCCCGACGCAGAAGATCTATTTCTCGAACCACACGAGCCACATCGACACGCTCGCGATCCTCGCCGCGCTGCCGCGCGACGTGCGCGCGGTCGTGCGGCCGGTCGCCGCGCGCGACTACTGGGACAGCAGCGACATGAAGCGCCACATCGCGCAGAAGCTGCTGAACGTGGTGCTGATCGACCGTCACCGCGAATCCGGCGGCGACCCGCTCGAACCGGTGCGCGACGCGCTGCGGCAAGGCCACTCGATCATCATCTTCCCGGAAGGCACGCGCGGCGCCGACGTGCTGCCGCAGCCGTTCAAGAGCGGGCTGTTCCATCTCGCGACCGAGTTCCCGAACGTCGCGCTCGCGCCCGTCTACCTCGAGAACCTGCAGCGCATCATGCCGAAGGGCGCGATCTGGCCCGTGCCGCTGATCTGCAAGGTGCATTTCGGCGCGAACGATGCGCTCGGCAGCCAGGAAGACAAGCCGACGTTCCTCGCCCGCATGCGCGACGCGATCGTCGCGCTCGCGCCGCAGCGGCCCGCGGGCTGAACGCGGCGCCCTCCTCTCCCTTTTTCCGGATATCCCCATGCGAACTCTCTTCTGGGAACTGGTCGCGGGCGTCACGGGCGTGCTCGTCGTGGCCACCGTGATCGGTGCGATCCTCGGCGCGCGCAGCGGCGGCACGAGCTCGACCATCGTCAACCTGAACCAGCGCATCCGCGCGTGGTGGGCGATGATCGCGATCATGGCCATCGCGATCGGCCTCGGCAACAACGTCACGTATCTCGTGTTCGCGCTGCTGTCGTACCTGACGCTGCGCGAATTCATCACGCTCACGCCGACCACCGCGAGCGACCACACGACGCTGTTCATCGCGTTCTTCGTCGCGATCCCCGTGCAGTACCTGCTGCTCGGGATCAACTGGTACGGGATGTACTCGATCTTCGTGCCCGTGCACCTGTTCTTCGCGATGTCGCTCGTGTCGGCGCTCACGCAGGACACGCGCGAATTCCTGAGCCGCAACGCGAAGATCAACTGGGCGCTGATGGTGTGCGTGTACGGGCTGAGCCACGCGCCGGCCGTGCTGATCCTCGACATTCCGCGCTACGCGGGGCAGAACGCGCTGCTGCTGTTCTTCTTCCTGGTCGTCGTGCAGATCAGCGACGTGCTGCAGTACGTCGTCGGCAAGCTGTTCGGGCGCCGCAAGATCGCGCCGCAGCTGTCGCCGTCGAAGACGATCGAAGGCTTCGTCGGCGGCGGCCTGCTCGCGACGCTGTGCGGCGCGTCGCTGTATCGCGTGACGCCGTTCAGCTTCGGCGCGGCGTTCGGGATCTCGCTCGCGATCGTGATCGCGGGTTTCGTCGGCGGGCTCGTGCTGTCGGCCGTCAAGCGCTCGCTCGGCACGAAGGACTGGGGCTCGATGATCGCGGGCCACGGCGGGATGCTCGACCGCGTCGACTCGATCTGTTTCGCCGCGCCGGTGTTCTTCCACCTGGTGCGCTATCTGTACGTTTGATGCGCGGGCGGCGCAACGCCGCCCGTTCTCGCCTGCCCCTTCTCACCGCCTTCCTGCATCCTTCCTGCATCCTTCCTGCAGCCTTCGGCGACCTCGGCCCGATCACGCCGATGCCGTCTCGGCCCGGTGCGAACCCGCGAGCTTGAATTCGCCGACCGTCTGCGCGAGCTGCGCCGCCTGCTCGCGCAACAGCGCCGCGGCGGCGGCCGATTCCTCGACGAGCGCCGCGTTCTGCTGCGTCGAGTGATCGAGCTGCGACACCGCCTGGTTCACCTGCGCGAGCCCGGTGCTCTGCTCGTTCGCCGCGACCGTCATTTCCGCGATCACGCTCGTGATGCCGCGCACGCCCTCGACGATCTCGTCCATCGTCGCACCGGCCGTCTTCACGAGCCCCGAACCGCCCTCGATCTTCTCGACGGACGACTGGATCAACTGCTTGATCTCCCTCGCCGCCACCGCGCTGCGCTGCGCGAGCGTGCGCACCTCGCCCGCGACGACCGCGAAGCCCCGCCCGTGCTCGTGCGCGCGCGCCGCCTCGACGGCCGCGTTCAGCGCGAGGATGTTGGTCTGGAACGCGATGCCGTCGATCACGCCGATGATGTTCGAGATCTCGGCCGACGCCTTCGTGATCTCGTCCATCGTCGCGACCACCTCGCTCACCACCTCGCCGCCGCGCACGGCGACGCCCGACGCCGATTCCGCGAGTTGGCTCACCTGCGTGGCCGCATCGGCCGAGTTGCGCGCCGTGCCGGCGATCTCCTCGAGCGCCGCCGCCGTCTCCTGCAGGCTCGATGCCGCATGTTCGGTGCGGCTCGACAGATCCTGGTTGCCCTGCGCGATCTCCGCGCTCGCCACGTTCACGGATTCGCTGAAGCCGCGAATCTGCAGCAGGATCGCGCTGATCTTTTCGGCGAACAGGTTGAACGCGCGCGCGATCTGCGCGGCCTCGTCGCCGCCGTCGGCCGGCAGCCGCTTCGTCAGGTCCCCGCTCCCGCTCGCGACGTCGGTCAGCGCGTCGCGCACGAGCAGCACGCGCTTGAATGCCGCATTCGTCAGTGCGCCGACGAGCGCTGCCGCGACGCAGGCGACGACGAGGATCGCAATGAGCGTCGTCGTCGCGACGGCCCGCATGCCGGCCGTCACGTCCGACCGGTCGAGCGCCATGACGAGCGACCAGTCCGTCCCGGCGATCGGGCGCGCGCGGAGCAGCTTGGTCACGCCGTCCACGTCGATCGCCACCGGCTCGGTCGCCGCCTGCAGGCCGGCGAGGCGCTCCGGCGTCAGTTCGGGCGACAGCTCGACGGCCGGCTTCATGATCAGATCGGTCTTCGCGCCCGCGATCAGGCGCCCGCTCTTGTCGACCAGGAACGCGAAGCTCGACGGCGTCGGGTGCATCGATGCCACGATCGCGCTCGCGCGCTCCATGTAGAGGCTCGCCGCGAGCACGCCCTTCAGCGTGCCGCCGCGAACGATCGGTGCGGCGAACGCGAAGGCGGGCTTGCCGGTCGACGCATCGCGGTACAACGCCGTGACGACGAGGCGGCCGGCCTCGACCGCCTGCTTGAACCACGGGCGCGCGGTCGGATCGTAGCCGGCCGCGAGCGGGACGTTCGAGTACGCCGTGCGGTCCGGCAGGCCGAGCGTGAGCACCTGGAAGCCGCCCGATTTGCCGAGCAGCGTCAGCGCCGGCAGTGGGTCGCCTTCGCCCGGCGCCAGCGTGTCCGCGAGCGCCTGGGTCTGCTGCGCGCGGCTCGCGACCCACTCGTCGAGCGCGAGCGCGTGGCCGGTCAGGACGGACTGCAGGTTCTGGTCGATGGTTGCGTCGTTGTGTTGCTTGACGACGTAGTACACAAGGCCGCCTGTCACGGCCAGGGCCGTGACCACGATGGCGACGCAGGTCGCCAGAATTCGGGCGCGAATCGATGACAGCATGATGACGGTGATCTCCGGTTGCCGCGTTGTTGTCGATTGGTCAAATGGGCACTCAATCGTCCTTAACGACCGCGCGAGACGCAACTTGAGGTTCGACTGGTCAGACCGGTGAAAAAAATAGAGAAACCGGGCCGGCGACAGCACGCACGATGTCGTGTTCGCGGGCGGCAGCCTCGCGGTCGGTTCGTTCGACAACCTGATCTTCGAAGCCGGCGGCACCGAATCGCGTCACGCGGTCGAACTCGATTTCGACCGGCTCGCCGCGTCGCACGCGGTCTACGACTATCGAAAGGATCAGCGCCTGCACATCGCCGGCGAGCGCATCGAGCACGCTGACGGGCGTCGCGAGCTGCTGATTCCGTGACCTCGTGCCCGCACCCGGGCGGCGACGTCGTCCGTCACGCCGGGTCGGGCACCTCGATCGCCAGCAACGCCGAACTGACCGACTTGCCGTGCGCATCGAGCGCGAGCGAACGCGTCACGCCGCCGCCGAGCGCATCGCGCAGCACGAAATTGAACGCGCCCAGCGCCGGCAATTCGTAGCGCACGACGTCGCCGTGCACGATGCCCGCGAGCCATGCCTTCACCGCGGCCGCATCCAGATGCGTGCGCAGATGGTCGTAATGACGCGGATCGCGGCAGATGACCGACACGTTCAGCGTATTGCCCTTGTCGCCGGTGCGCGCATGCGCGAGTTCACGCAGTTGCATCATGCCTCCACGAATGAAAACGACGGCGTCACGGCCGCGCGCGGCAGCAGCACCGACTGCACGGCGATCACCTCTCGCGTCGACTTGAACGCGCCGCCGCCGCCGGCCGGCCCGTTCGTATAAAGCGTCTCGACTTCATTGCCGATCCGCGCCGCTTCATCGGCACGCGCCGCACGGCCGGCCACCCGCACGCGCACCTCGGCCGGCTCGCCACGCACGGCCGGCGTCGCATCGCCATACAGCGAATCGACGCCGATCAGGTCGAAGCGCAACTCGGTCGCGGCGACGCCGGTCAGCGCCAGCCGCTCGCGGACGATGTCGAGTGCGAGACGCGCGCGTTCGAGCGCGCCGGGGCCGCCGTACGAGATCTGGCCTTCGCCGATATAGCCGTCGATGTACGCCACCGACACCTTCAGCGTATCGGGCCGCGCGGTGCCGCGCCCGCCCGTCACGCGCACGCGATCCGTCGCTTCCTCGGCAACCGCGACACGCGTGAAATCCGCGACGACATCGGGCTGCAGATACCGCGCAGGATCGTGGATCTCGTAGAGCAGTTGTTCCTTGCAGGTCGCCGCGCTCACGCGGCCGCCCGCGTGCGGCACCTTCGTGATCGCGACCGAGCCGTCGGCCGAGACTTCGCCGATCGGGAACCCGAGCCGCGCGAGATCCGGCACGTCCTTGTAGCCGGGATCGGCGAAATAGCCGCCCGTCACCTGTCCCGCGCACTCGAGCAGATGGCCGACGACCGTCGCCTGCCCGAGCGTGTCCCAGTCGTCCATCCGCCAGCCGAACGCATGGATCAGCGGCGCCGCGAACAGCGACGGATCGGCGACGCGCCCGGTCAGCACGACGTCCGCACCGGCCGCGAGCGCGTCGACGATCGGTGCGGCACCGAGGTACGCGTTCGCGGACACGATGCGGTCGCGATACGCGGCGACTTCGTCGCCCGATTCCTCGAAACGGAACGCACCGCGCAGCACGACGTCGAGCACGTCGTCGCCTTCGACCGCCGCGACTTTCAATTGAGCAATACCGAGCGATTGCGCGATCTGCGCGGTACGTCTTGCCGCTGCGCGCGGGTTCGCCGCGCCCATGTTCGACACGATGCGCACGCCCTTCGGCACGGCCACCGGCAGCACCGCACGCATGCGCGCGTCGAGCAGCGGATCGTAGCCGAGCGCCGGGTCCTTGCGGCGCGCCTGCTGCGCGATCGCGATCGTGCGCTCGGCCAGGCATTCGAAGACGAGATAGTCGAGCTGCCCGTGTTCGGCCAGTTCGACCGCGGGCTCGATCCGGTCGCCCGAGTAGCCGGCGCCCGCGCCGATGCGCACGCGCCGTTCAGGTTGCTTTGCTGTCATGTCCGTACCGTCGTCCGACGGGAGCGCCGCCGGGAAAAATCAAAAGATGCCTAACACGACGCACGCGATCGTCATCACGATCGAGGCGCCGAACAGCAGCGGGAACGTGAATTTCTGATGCTCGGCCAGCTCGATGCCGCACAGGCCGACGACCAGGAACGTCGCGGGCGTCAGCGGGCTGACCGGAAACCCGGTCGTCATCTGGCCGAGCAACGCGGCCTGTCCGACCTGTACGGCCGGCACGCCGAGCTGGCCGGCCACCTCCGCGATCACCGGCAGCACGCCGAAGTAAAACGAATCGGGATCGAACAGCATGCTGAGCGGCATCGATGCGAGGCCGAGCACCACCGGAATATGGCCGGCCATCGACGGCGGCACGAAACCGACCGCCGCCTGCGCCATCGCCTTCAGCATCCCGCTGCCCTGCATGATCCCCGTGAACACGCCGGCCGCGAGCAGGATGCCGGCCATCATCAGCGCCGCGCGCGCATGCGCGTCGATCCGCTTCCTCTGCATGTCGACGTCCGGGTAATTCACCATCAGCGCGATGCACAGCCCGACCATGAACATGATCGCCGGCGGGATCTTCTCGCCCATCACGACCATCGTGCCGAGCACGACGAGCGTCAGTACGAGGTTGAACCAGAACAGGTGCGGCCGGCGCAGCGCCTGCTCGTCGGGCGTCAGCTCGCGCTTCGGCAGCGGGATCGACGCATCGTCGCGCGTGAGGCCGAGCCGCTTCTCCTCGCGCCGCCCGAGCCAGTACGCGACGCCGAACACGAACACGAGCCCGATCGCCTGGACCGGGATCAGCGGATTGAACAGCGCCGACACCGGCAGGTGCAGCGACGCCGACGCGCGGATCATCGGCCCCGTCCACGGCAGGAAGTTGATGCCCGCGGCCATCGACACGGCCGCGGCCAGCACGCGCCGGTCCATCTTCAGCCGGTCGTACAGCGGCAGCACGGCCGGAATCGTCACGAGAAAGCAGACGGCGCCCGAGCCGTCGAGATGGATCAGCAGCGCGAGCAGCGTCGTGCCCATCACGATGCGCGTCGGCCGCGTGCCGACCGCGCGCAGGATGCGGTCGATGATCGGGTCGAGCGTGCCGGCATCGGTGATCGTGCCGAAATACAGGATCGCGAACACGAACATCCCGACCACGGGCGCGAGGCCCTTCAGCCCGTCGATGACGAACTTGCTGGTGTGCAGCCCGAAGCCGCCGAGCAGCGACGCCGCGATCGGCACGACGATCAGCGCGACGAGCGGCGACATCCGCTTCGACAGAATCGCGGCCAGCAGCACGACGATCGTGCCAAGCCCGAGTAACGGCAGCATCCGTGTCTCCTACCTTGTCTTTTGTTGAGGACGAGCGTAAGGTCGGCGCAGCAATAGCACAATTGAAATGATTTGATCGCAGTAATCACGAATCATTATGGATCTGAATCTTCGCGACATCCGCGCGTTCGTCACCGTCGCGCACGCCGGCAACTTCACGCGCGCGGCCGCGCGGCTGCACCTGTCGCAGCCGGCACTGACCGTGCAGATCCGCCGGCTCGAGGAAATCGTCGGCGCGCGGCTGTTCGACCGCAACAGCCGCAGCGTCGCGCTCACGCAGACCGGGCGCGAGCTGCTGCCGCTGCTGCAGCGCTCGCTCGACGACATGGAGCGTGTGCTGCGCGATGCGCGCGCGCTCGGCGAAGGCACGAGCGGCACGGTGCGGCTCGCGTGCCTGCCGACCTTCGCGTCCAGCGTGCTGCCGGAGCTGATCCAGTCGTTCCGGCGCGACGTGCCGCGCGCGGGCTTCGAGATTCGCGACGGCGTCGCGAGCCTCGTCACCTCGCTCGTGCGCAACGAGGAAGCCGATCTCGGGCTGACCGGCGGCGACACGTTCGATGCATCGCTGGAAGTGCTGTATGCGGGCGCCGACCGGCTCGTCGCCGTGTGCCCGAAGGATCATCCGCTCGCGCGCAAGCGCCGCGTGAGCACCGCCGACATCGCGGGCGTGCCGCTCGTGCTGACCGCGCAGGGCACCAGCGTGCGCAGCGTCGTCGACACCGCGCTGGAAGCGGCCGGCTGCACGCCCGACATCGCGTGCGAGCCGACCTACATGATGACGGCGGTCGCGATGGTGCGCGGCGGCCTCGGCGTGACGATCCTGCCCGCGACCGCGCGCGAGGTGCGCGCCGAACCGGAACTGGTCGCGAAGCCGATCGACGATCCCGCGTTCGTGCGGCCGATCGCGCTCGTCACGAAACGCGGCCGCACGCTGCCGCGCGTCGCGCAGGCGTTCGCCGAAGCGATGCTGGCGGAATTGAAAAAGCGCGCGTGAGCCGCGCGCCGGGGTCGGGAAAGAACACTCGCTTTATGCTTGCTGCGCGTCCGGATCGACGTGCAGCGATTCGCCGATCGCATAGAAATTGCCGCCCGCGATGTAGTGCAGGCTGCGCAGCGCCGGATCGGCCGATTCGAAATACCAGTGGCCGTCTCGAAACACGCGTGTGTCGGACCACGCGCCGACCACCTCGCCGATGAACAGGTCGTGGGCCTGCTGGTTGTGCGGCTCGGGAATCAGCCTGCACGCGAGCCAGCCCGAGCAGCCGGCGACGAACGGCAGGTCGTGGCCGTCGACATCGAACAGCGTGACCCCCGCTTCGCGCAGCTTGTCCGGCCGCTCCGCGAGACTGTGGCTGCCGACCGCATGCGTGAGCTGCAGTTGCGCGGCCGTCGGCACCTGGATCACGAACCTGCCGCTGCGCTCGACGAGCTCGCGCGTCTTCGCGGCTTTGTCGAGCACGACCGTCAGCTTCGGCGGCAGGAAGTCCAGCGCGCACGCCCACGCGGCGGCCATCACGTTGTCGACGCCGTCGTGGCGGGCCGACACGAGCACGGTCGGGCCGTGATTGAGGAGACGGTAGGCTTTCTTCAGCTCCACCGGAGCGATATGACTGTCCATACGGGTTCCTTGGAGAACGGCGCGCACGGACGGATGCCGTGCGGCGCGGCGCCTGCCGGCGCGCCTATGCGCGGCCCGGTACGAGGCCGCATTCTCGATCGGCGCAGACTCGCCCGATCCGTCACTTCGCGAACAGTTGCCCGATGTCTCGGAACGCCTTGAACTCGAGCGCATTGCCGCACGGATCGAACAGGAACATCGTCGCCTGTTCGCCGACCTGCCCCTTGAACCGCACATACGGTTCGATCGCGAAGGTCACGCCGAACGATTTCAATCGCTCGGCCAGCGCTTCCCAGCTCGCCCAGTCGAGCACGATCCCGAAATGCGGCACCGGCACGTCGTGACCGTCGACGGCATTCGTATGCGCGCCTTCCTGCGATGCGGTCTTCGGGTGCTCGTGAATCACGAGCTGGTGCCCGTAGAAGTCGAAGTCGACCCATTGCGTGCTCGAACGCCCCTCTTCCAGCCCGAACACGCGGCCGTAGAAATCGCGCGCGGCCGGCAGGTCGTAGACCGGAATCGCCAGGTGAAACGGGGAAAGACTCATGGTTGCCTCGTGAAGGAACGCTCGCGTGGCGCGAGGACGGCACCATGGTAGACAACGGCGAGCAAAAATTAAATCAATATATAGTTTTGCGATTCACAAACGGAATTGATCAATGATCCGCGAGCTGAAAACCCTTGTCGCCGTCGCCCGCGAAGGCACGTTCGCCGCCGCGGGCAACCGTATCGGGCTGACGCAGGCAGCCGTCAGCGCGCAGATGCAGCGTCTCGAGGCCGAGCTCGGCTTTGCGCTGTTCGACCGGCAAGGCCGGTCGGCTCGCCTCAACGAGATGGGCCATCACGTGCTCGACCAGGCGCAGGCGCTGATCGGCCTGTACGAGAACCTGAGCTCGACCGCGCCCGGCTCGCCGGCCACCGTGCGCGTGACGATCGGCGCGATCGCGTCGGTGCAGAGCACGCTGCTGCCGGCCGCGCTGGCCGAGTTCCATCGCGGGCATCCCGCGTGCCGCACGCGCGTGATACCGGGGCTGTCGATCGAGCTGGTCAACCGCGTCGACGCGGGCGAGATCGACATGGCCGCGATCATCCGGCCGCCGTTTTCGCTGCAGAGCGACCTGCACTGGACGACGCTCGCGCAGGAACCGTTCCGGCTGATCGTGCCGCGCGGCGTGAAGGGCAAGGAATGGGCCGCGCTGCTCGCGAGCGAGCCGTTCGTGCGCTACGACCGCGCGTCGTTCGGCGGCCGCCAGGTCGATCGTTTCCTGCGGAAGATGCACATCGCGGTGCGCGACACCTGCGAACTCGACGAACTCGACGCGATCGTCAAGCTGGTCGAACACGGCGTCGGCATCGCGATCGTGCCGCAGACCGCCGTGTATCGCCGCTGGCCGGCCGGCGTGCGCGCGATCGACCTCGGACACCACACGTTCCACCGCGACATCGGGCTCGTGCATCGCGCGCGGCGGACGATGTCGGAACCGGCGCAACTGTTGGCCGGGCTGATTGAAGAGGCGTCGCGGCGGCGCTCGCCGTCGCGGGCGGCCTGAGTCGCGCGCCCGGCGACGCCGTGGTCGTTGCGGATCAGCGCCGCGCGGCCGGCCGGAATCGCTTCCCCCCGCACGGCGGCGTCGGCCGCCGTTGTCTCTGGATAGCATTTTCATCGCCCTTTCCGGCCCGGATACCGACTGCCGGGCGATTCCCGTCCCGTTTGATTCAGCACCGTTTTCCCGGAATGACTGACGCGGCGCGTCATTATTCCGGGCGTCGCCACGCACTCGCATGCACCGAAAAGACGGCCATTTTTACCGATCGAGCTTCGTCACGACCGGTGATCCGACGCGATAAAAATGCGCGACGAGCGCATGGGCAATTGCAAAGGAAAGTTTGACGCGAGCCATTTGTCTGCTCGCTATGGCACACTTCGCGTCTCTCGTCATTTCCTTGCATCGGGCGGCCGGATTCCGCCCCATCCTGCCATGCCGTGTCAGACAACCCGTTCGATCAGCCGCGAAACGCTGAAGGTCGCCTCGACGATTGCGATGTCGTGCGTGCTGTACGGCGTCGCGCGCGCCGATTGCCTCGACGACGCGGCCGCGTTCCAGCACGTGAGCGTCGCCCTGATGCGCGGCATCGCGCAGGTCGAATCGGGGATGAATCCGAACGCCGTCAACACCAATACGAACGGCACGGTCGACATCGGCCTGATGCAGATCAACAGCACATGGCTGCCGACGCTCGCGCGCGAAGGCATCACGCGGGAGAGCCTGTTCGATGCATGCACGAACGCGTATGTCGGCGCGTGGATCCTGTCGCAGAACATCCGCCAGCTCGGCCCCAACTGGAACGCGATCGGCGCGTACAACTCCGCGTCGCCCGACAAGCGCCTCGCGTATGCGCGCAAGGTCTATGATGCAATCCGGACCATGCCGGATTCGCCGGATACTCCCATGCCCATCCTTCCACCGTCCTTTACGCCGCCGCAACAGCAACAGGCGTACAACCCGTTCGCGAGCCTGAGCGTGTCCGCCCCGCAGCAGGTCACGCGTCCGCGCACGATATCGTCGGCCCCGCCGCCTCCGCCACCGCAAGGCGGCCCCGCCGGCCCGGCCGGTACGTACAACTTCGGATGGTCGGTCACGGGCGCGGACCAGGCGAAGCCGACCCAGGTCTTCGACGACGGTGCTCGGATCTACGTGCAGTTCAGCGACATGAAGCACGTGCCGGCGATCTTCACCGAAACGTCGTCGGGCCGCGTGCTGATGTCGTGGGAGCTGCAGTTTCCGTATGCCGTTTTGACGCGCCCCGCGCAAACGTTGATCTTCCAGCTCGGGCCGTTCGAGGCGCGCGCGCAGCGTGGCGCGGCCGGGGGCGCAGGCATGACCGCGCAGACGGGTACGACGGCGCAGCGGCCCGGTGCGGCGACGGCTGCTGCTACTGCGTCGAATTCGAAGAAGTCCGTCGATGCGGCAGCGACGACGGCCGCCAATCCGGCAACGAAACGCACGGCCTCGGCCGATGCGCTCTGGTATCTGAACACGCCGTCGACGTCGGGATCGGCGGCTGCATCGCCATCGACATCGAATATTCCGGCCACGCTGCCGACGGCCGTGACGTCGAACACGCCGCCGGCCGCACCGGCGCAGGCACCGGCTGCAACGGCTCAGCCTTCGCGCGTCAGTACCGATGCGCTGTGGTACATCTCGAAGTAACGCGCGCTAGCTTGCGCATTCGCGCGCGTCACACCGGCGCACCCCATCACCCGCGCCGCACCCAGATCACCTTCCCGTCGCGAATGCCGAGATTGCGGCGCTCCGGTCGGTAATCCATCGTGCCCGGCAACGCCTTGCCGTCGCGCTCGAGCACGCGCCACAGGCAGCCGCCGAGTTGCGCGGCCGCATCGGCCTCGGTCTTGCCGACCAGCGCATCGTCCTGCCCCGCATCCGCCTTGCATGCCTGCGACGCACCTGCCTGCCCGCCATTCGCCGGCGGGTTGCCCGCGCTCGTGATTTTCGTGTTCATGTCCGCACATCCCGCAAACGTTGCGCCCGCAACCAGTGCCATCATCATCGCGATCGTCTTCTTCATCGATTTCTCCCTTTTGCACCCGGCGGGACAGATGCGGCGTTCCTCGCCGACCGGGCGTCGCATGCATGATCGGTTCCGCGCGTCGCCGGCCATCTCCCGACGGAGCCGGCCAGCGAACCGCGGCCTCGCGCGCGCCGGTCGCGCCGATTCGGCGTACCGGCGTCGCGGGCTCGACCTGACGCCGAAACCGCCTGCATGTTACCGCACGCGATCGGCCGCCACGGCGCGGCGCCGACGCATTGCGCGGTGTGCGCGGATCGATCGCACCTGCCCATGCACGCCGACGCAATGCGGCATTCGGGATCGCCATCGGCGACCGGTTCAGAACTTGTAGGTCGCGCCCGCAATGCCGTAGTAGTTGCTGCGCGACTGGACGATCGGACTGTCGCCGTAGCGGCCGAGCAGCCGCGTCACGCCGCCGGTCGCGAGCACCGACCAGTGCCGCGACAGGTTCCAGTTCCACGCGACCGCCATCGATGCGCTGTCGATCCCGCCGCTCGTCGAATACGGCCGGAACCGGCTCGTCATCGACTGTGCGTCGGTCACGCCGTAGAACGTCTGCGTATAGCGTCCCGAGCCCGCATGCACGGTGCCCGTCACGACGATCTCGTGCTGCGCGGTCTTGAACACGGGCACCGCGAGATCCATGTGCCCCGACACGCCGCGTGACGTGTGCGTCACCGGTGTGTCGATCGTGACGCTCAGTTCGGCCGCATTGAAGAGCGTCACGCCCGCGCGTACGCCGACCAGCACCGAGCCCGGAATCCGGCCCATGCCCTTCAGGTAGTCTGAGCCCGGCAGGTCGAAGCGGTTCTCGTCCGCACGGCCCGCATCGTAGCTCACGGCCGCCGACACGAACACGCCGTGCGGCAGGTCCAGCCGGTAGCCGGCGCCCTGCTTAGCGTCGATGAAGAAGCCATTGCCGAACGTCGCGGAAAACGACGGCGCGACGACGCCGCGATACTGGTTGCTGCCCTGGTAGCGCGGCGCGAAACCGCCGCCGAGCGAGATCGAATACTGGTTTTCCGCGTGGGCGGCGGCGGCAAGGGTCAGGCCGGCGAGCGGCATGCAATAACGGTAGCGGCGGAGTATTGGGCGCACAATATCGAGATAAGAGTGACGGAGCCCGCAGTCTAGGTGTCGCCCTGCGCCGAGACTGTCCCGAATCTGCGGCGAATCTGTGCTCAATTGTGTTCGATTGTTCGAGATTGTCGTGCCGCTGCCACTGCCGCCGGTACGCCGGATAGAATTCGCGTGCCGCGCCGCATACCGGTCTGCCGGGGTCCGAGATCGCGCGTGCATCCTGAGGAGCCCATGAACGACAATCCGCTCAAATACCGTGTACTGCTGATCGAAGACGACGATCGCCTCGCGCAGCTCGTCCGCGAATACCTCGACGGCTATGAATTCGCGGTAACGGTCGTGCGGCGCGGTGACCTCGCCGTCGCGGCGGTGCGCGAGCACCAGCCGGCCCTCGTGATACTCGACCTGATGCTGCCGAACCTCGACGGCATGGAAGTCTGCCGGCGCATCCGCGCGTTCACCAATATTCCGGTGCTGATCCTGACCGCGCGCGCGGACGTCTACGACCAGGTCGCCGGCCTCGAGACAGGCGCCGACGACTACGTGACGAAGCCGATCGAGCCGCGCGTGCTCGTCGCGCGCGCCCGCGCGTTGCTGCGCCGCGCGCAGCCGGCCGCCGTGGAGGCGCCGGCTGCCGCGCCCGAATCGCTCGTGTTCGGCGAACTGTCGATCTCGCCGCCGAACCGCACCGTCACGTGGCGCGGCGAGCCGGTCGACCTGAAGACCGCCGAATTCAACCTGCTGCTGATCCTCGCGCGTGCGGCCGGCACCGTGCTGAGCCGCGACGACATCCTGAAGCAGTTGCGCGGAATCGAGTTCGACGGGCTCGACCGCTCGGTCGATTCCGGCATCTCGAAGCTGCGCCGCCGCTTCGAGGATGCTTCGTCGGAGCCGCACAAGATCAAGACGATCTGGGGCCGCGGCTACCTGTTCAGCCCTTCCGCGTGGGACGAATAAATGCTGCGTCCGTTGATCAGGCTGTACCTCGTCGTGATCCTGTTCGTCGCCGCGTCGATCGTGTTCATCCAGCTGTCGTTCGACCGGATCTTCTACGAGCGCGTCACGCAGGCGCAGCGCGATTCGTTGACGACCTACTCGTTCGTGCTCAACGACTACCTCGAACGCCATCCGGGCGGGCAGCGCCTGCTCGCGCTGCGCGAGCTCGCGAAACACGGCAACGAAGGGTTCGGTTTCCTGTCGATGGCCGACGCCCGCGCGCAACTGAGCGGCGCGCCGCTGCGCGATCTCGATGCCGGCAGGATCGCGATCAGCTACAACGGCAAGGATTACTACATGCCGCTCGCGGACGGCTCGGTGCTGCACGCGCGCCCCATCGAGGCATCCGATCTCGACATCAAGATCTATGCGTACCTGCTGCTCGCGCTCGCCACGCTGTTCGCGGTGGTGCTGTGGATTCACTATCACTGGCGCGACCTGCGCAAATTGCAGGAAGCCGCGCGCGCATTCGGAGCCGGCACGCTGTCGACGCGCGTGAAGCTGTCGGGCAAGTCGAACATCGACGAGCTGTCGAAGCAGTTCAACGACATGGCCGAGCGCATCGAAGCATCGATCAAGCAGCAGCGCGACATGATGCACGGCATCTCGCACGAACTGAAGACGCCGCTCGCGCGGCTCGAATTCGGGCTCGCGCTACTCGCCGAACCCGATGATACGGAGCGGATGCGCGAACGCCGCGACGCGCTGCGGCGCGACGTGCGCGAACTCGACGAGCTGGTCACCGAACTGCTGACGATCGGCCGGCTCGAACAGGGTGCGAGCCAACTCGTGCCGATGGAGATCGTCGTCGATGCGCTGATCGACAGCGTCGCCGGCAACGTCGCGAACGACATCGCCGATTGCGGAATCGCGCTCGACGTGTCGACGCTCGGCATACCCGCGACCCACGTGTGCGATCCGAAGCTCGTCGCCCGCGCGCTGCTGAACCTGATCCGCAACGGCGCGCGCTACGCGTCGCGCAAGGTGCTGCTGTCCGCAGCCCGCGACCGGTCCGGCGCACTCGTGCTGAGCGTGGACGACGACGGCCCCGGCATTCCGGCCGCCGAGCGAACGCGCGTGTTCGAACCGTTCCAGCGGCTCGACTCCAGTCGCGACCGGCAGACCGGCGGCTTCGGGCTCGGGCTCGCGATCGTGCGGCGCGTCGCGCTGGTGCATGGCGGCGACGTGCGGCTCGAGGATTCGCCGCTCGGCGGCGCACGCTTCGTGATCACGCTGCCCGCGCGAACGCTGCCGGACAGCTTCTTCGACGCGACGGAAGACCTCGCCCATGCCGACGCGCCCGGCGCCGGCACGAGCACGGCTGCGCCGCCGCGATGACGCGATGACGCACGCAGGCGGCGCACCACCCCGCGCTCACCGGAACCAGCTTCCCTGCGACGATATCGTCATGGATGCCGAGCCCTGCGAGCGCCGCGGCGCGCATCACCTGCCCTTCGTTCGCATCGCGCACGCTCTT
This sequence comes from Burkholderia sp. BE17, assembly GCF_009362305.1. NCBI lineage: Bacteria > Pseudomonadati > Pseudomonadota > Betaproteobacteria > Burkholderiales > Burkholderiaceae > Burkholderia > Burkholderia sp. BE17. The sequence continues at coordinate 56,804 of NZ_WHNU01000020.1, read as the reverse complement.
GATCGTGACCGACTGCCACCGCTACTACGACGCGAACGGCGACCTGCTGCGCGAACTGAACCGGATCGCGTAGCGACCGTCGACACGGCCGCGCACGCTGCGTAACGACACATGCCGTCACGGGGCGCTTGCCGCGCCACGCGCCGGACCCGGATCATGCGTCCGGCAGGATCACCACCTTGCCCTTCACCTGCCGGTTCGCCATCCGCGCGATCGCGTCGGCCGCGCCGGCCAGCGACACGCGCTCGGTGATCGCCGGCCGCACCTTGCCGGCCGCGAACCACTCGGCGAGCAAGCGCATGTTCGCGACATGCTGCGCGGGGTCGCGCCGCACCGCGTCGCCCCAGAACACGCCGAGAATGTCGCGCTCCTTGAGCAGCGCCAGATTCAGCGCGATCTTCGGAATCTCGCCCGCCGCGAAACCGACCACGAGGAACCGGCCGTGCCACGCGGTCGCGCGCAGCGCCGCCTCGCTGTATGCGCCGCCCACCGGATCGTAGACGACGTCGGCGCCGTGCCCGCCGGTCAGCTCGTCGACGCGGCGGCGCAGGTCTTCGGTCGAGTAGTCGATCGTCTCGTCGGCGCCCGCGGTGCGGCACAGCGCCAGCTTGTCCGCACTCGATGCCGCCGCGATCACGCGCGCGCCGAGCGCCTTCGCGATCTCGATCGCGGCGAGCCCGACGCCGCCCGCCGCGCCCAGCACGAGCAGCGTCTCGCCCTGTTGCAGGCGCGCGCGCTGCTGCAATGCGTGCAGCGACGTGCCGTACGCGAGCACGAGTGCCGCGCCCTGCTCGAACGTCATGCCCGGCGGCAGCGCGGCGATCTGGTGCACATCGGCCACGCACTGTTCCGCGAACCCGCCGTGCCCGGTGAACGCGACCACCGAATCGCCGGGCCGCCACCCGGTGACGCCTTCGCCGACCGCTTCGATCACGCCGGCAAACTCGGCGCCCGGCGAGAACGGCAGCGCCGGCTTCACCTGATACAAGCCCTGGACGATCAGCGCGTCGGGGAAATTGAGCGACGCCGCCTTCACCTGTATCCGGACCTGGCCCGCGGCCGGTTCGGGAATCGCGACGTCCTCGATGCGCAAGCGGTCGATCGGGCCGAATGCGGTACACAACAGGGCTTTCATGCTCTCGTCTCTCCTTGCGCGGCGTGGCCGGGCATCGGTACAGTCCGCGGGATATGCCCGCACGGCCGGTTCACGACGTATACGCGGCGGCCGGCAGGATCGGCATCCGCCACATCGTCAGCATTCCGGAATATCGGCGCGGCATCGTTCAGAACCACGCGTCGTGCATGTCGAGCGTCGTCGTATCGACGCTCGACAGCAGATCGAGTTGCGCATCCACCTTCGGCAATTCCCAGCGGAAGAAGTAGCGGGCCGCCGCACGCTTGCCGTCGTGGAAATCGCCGCCGTGCCCGTGCGCGGCGAGCGTCACGTCGAGCCACAGCCACGCAACGACGAGATGGCCGAACGCTTCGAGATAGACGCTCGCATTCGCAAGCCGTTTCTGCGGCTCGCCGATCGCGCCCAACTGCTGGGTGAGCTCGCACAGCCGCGCCCAGCGCCGCGCCAGCGCATCGGCCTGCTCGCAGGTGCCGACATCCAGCGCCCGCGCGCGTTCGACGGTCGCGCGGATCCGTGCGTCGAGCGCGCGCAGCAATGCACCGTCGTCCTGCGCGACCTTGCGGCCCAGCAGGTCGAGCGCCTGGATCCCGTGCGTGCCTTCGTGAATCGGATTGAGGCGATTGTCGCGATAGAGCCGCTCGACCGCATAGTCGCGCGTATAGCCATAGCCGCCGTGCACCTGGATCGCGAGATCGTTCGCGGCGAGGCACCACTGCGACGGCCAGCTTTTCGCGATCGGCGTCAGGATGTCGAGCAGGCGCGTGGCATTGGCGCGCACCTCTGCATCTTCATGCGCGCGCCCTTCGTCGACCAGCTTCGCGCAGTAAAGGATCAGCGCGAGGCCGCCCTCGACATAGGCCTTCTGCGCGAGCAGCATGCGCCGCACGTCCGGATGCTCGACGATCGGCGCCTGCGGCGCGGCCGCATCCTTGCCGGCCGGCCCGAGCGGACGCCCCTGCGGCCGGTTGCGCGCGTAGTCGAGCGCGTGCAGATAACCCGTGTAGCCGAGCGCCACCGCACCCGCGCCGACACCGATGCGCGCCTCGTTCATCATGTGGAACATGTAGGCAAGGCCGTGGTTCGGCTTGCCGACCAGATAGCCGATCGCGCCCGCACGCCCTTGCGGACGATAGCGCGTGCCTTCGCCGAAATTCAGCAGGCAGTTGGTCGTGCCGCGATAGCCCATCTTGTGGTTCAGGCCGGCGAGCACGACGTCGTTGTGTTCGCCGGCGCCGCCGCCGTCCGTTCCCGGCAGATACTTCGGCACGATGAACAGCGAAATGCCGTGCGTGCCGGGCTGCAACCGGCCGTGTTCGTCGGGAATCTTCGCGAGCACGAGGTGGACGATGTTCTCCGCCAGCTCGTGTTCGCCGCCGGAAATCCACATCTTGTTGCCGGTCAGCCGGTAGCGCGGGCCGAGCGGCGAATCGCGTTCGAAATCCGCGCGCGTCGCGATGTCGGACAGCGACGAACCGGCTTGCGGTTCGGACAGGCACATCGTGCCGAGGAAGCGCCCTTCCAGTTCCGGGCGCGCGAACGCGTCGATCTGCGCGGCACTGCCGTGCGCGACGAGCAGGTTCGCGTTGGCGACGGTCAGGAACGGATAGGCGGCGGTCGCGATGTTCGCGGCCTGGAAGAACAGGAACGATGCGGCTTCGACCAGCTTCGGCAACCGCATGCCGCCGAGCGCTTCGTCGTGGCCCGCCGCAATCAGCCCGGCGTCCGCAAACGCTCGCACGGCCGGTTCGACTTCCGGAATCAGTGTCACGCGTTCGCCGTCGAACTGCGGCTCCTCACGATCGCCGCGCGCTGCATGCGGCGCGAACAGATCCGTGGCGATCCGCTCGCTGGTGTCGAGCACCGCGTCGAAGGTCTCGCGGCTGTGCTCCGCATAACGCGGCAGCGCAACGAGCGCTTCGGCATCGAGCCAGTCGTACAACAGGAACGCGAGATCGCGTCGCGACATCAACAGGCTCATCGTGCCGTCTCCCGGGGTGCCGGCCTTGTCAGCCGAATGAATGGATCCGTGGTTGCAAAGTGCCGGCACGAATTTAGCACGGTCGTTCGCAAACAACAACGACCCGCGCGCTACTCCGCGTATCCGGGATTACGCCGATCGAGCCGGCGCAGCAACCCGGGCCAGACGAGCGCCCCGGCGCCCATCCCTCTCGTGACCGCGGCGATCTGCTGCTTGATGCCGTCGAGAATCGGTTGCGCGATCGGCAGCAGCGCCGCGCCGCCGGACTGCGCGCGGACCTGGATCATGCACGCCGCTTCGAAGAAGTACATCGCGACGAACGCGTCGGCCGGCGTGGCGCCGACGGTCAACAGCCCGTGGTTGCGCAGCATCAGGTACGTGTTGCCGCCCAGGTCGCGCACGAGGCGCGATTTCTCGGCCTCGTTGAGCGCGATACCCTCGTAGTCGTGATAGCCGAGCGATGCCTGCACGGCGAGCGACTGCTGCGACAGCGGCAGCAAGCCCGCTTCCTGCGCCGATACGGCGACGCCGTTGATCGAATGCGTATGCATCACGCACAGCGCGTCGTCGCGGGCCGCATGCACCGCACTGTGAATGGTGAAGCCGGCCGGATTGATTTCGTACGGCGAATCGGACACCTTGCGTCCGTCGAGATCGACCTTGACCAGCGATGACGCCGTAATCTCGTCGAACATCATTCCATACGGGTTGATCAGGAAATGGTGCTCCGGGCCAGGCACGCGCGCGGAAATGTGGGTGAACACCAGATCGTCCCAGCCGAACAGCGCGGTAAGGCGATAAGCCGCCGCCAGGCTGACTCGCGCATCCCATTCGGCGGGAGAAACGGCCTGCTTCAGGCTGACATCGGATGAGGCCACGTCGACACTCCTTGTTCAGGGATTGGATGCGTACCGAGCCGCGCGATGCGGCCCGGCCTGGGGTATTGCGTCAACCTGCCTGCGGCTTCGCGAGCTGATCGGCGACGGGCAGGCTGCGGACGCGCGTGCCGGTCGCCGCGAAGATCGCGTTGGTCAGCGCCGGCGCGACGGGCGGCAGGCCCGGCTCGCCGACGCCGCCGAGCGGTGTCGCGAAGTCGTCCGGCGCGACGAGATGCACGCGGATCTCGCGCGGCGCCTCGTTCATTCTCAGCACCTGGAAGCCGTTGAAGTTGCTCTGTTCCGGATGGCCGTCCTTGAACGTGATCTCGCCGTGCAGCGCAATGCCGAGCCCCATCACCACCGCGCCTTCGAGCTGCGAGCGCACGCGCTCCGGATTGACCTGCGGCCCGCAGTCGATCGCGATGTCGACGCGCGGCACCGAGATCTTGCCGTCCGCACCGACCTGCACCTCGCACACCGCGGCCGTGTACGACACGAAGCTGCGATGCGCGGCGATCCCGAGCCCGTGCCCCTTCGGCAGCTTGCGGCCCCAGCCGGCTTCGCGCGCGACCGTCTCGACCACGCGCCGCAGCCGCCCGGTATCGACCGGATACAGCGCGGGATCCTCGCCGTAGTTCACATTTTTCACCGTGATGTGCGGCTCGAAACGCCGTGCGGGCCCGATCAGCTCGAGCAGGAAATCCTTCGGGTCGCGGCCGGCCGCGTGCGCAAGCTCCGACACGAAGCTCTGGACTCCGAACGCATGCGGAATGTTGTAGACCGAGCGGAACCAGCCGATCCGCGTGTGCGCTTGCGTGGCCGGATTCTCGATCCGCACGTTCGGAATCGCGAACGGCAGGTCCGCGATCCCTTGCGCGAGCTCGCCCGGCTGCTCGTGCACGACGCCCGCCCTGAAGGTCGACTGGATCGACGGCGCGACCGTGCGATGCTGCCATGCGACCACCTTCCCCGACGAATCGATCCCGCCGTCGAATGCTTCGAGCGACACCGCGTGGAAATAGTCGTGCGCGATGTCGTCCTCGCGCGTGAACGTCAGCTTGACCGGCGCGCCGACCGCCTTCGACAGCAGTGCCGCCTCCACCACGTAGTCCGGTTTCGACTTGCGGCCGAAACCGCCGCCGAGCAGCGTCACGTTGACCGTCACGTGCTCCGTCGGCAGCCCGAGCGCCTTCGCGATCTCGTCGCGCGTGGTCTGCGGCGCCTGCGTGCAGGTCCATACTTCGCAGCGGCCGTCGGCCACCCGCGCGACGGCCGCGGGCGGCTCCATCGTCGCGTGCGCGAGATGCGGGATGTAGTACGTCGCGCGCACGCGTTTCGCGGCGCCGGCGAGCGCCGTGGCCGCGTCGCCGTCGTTGCGGATCACGTCGCCCGGCTGCGCGGCGGCCGCTTCGAGCGTCTTGCGATACGCGGCCGAGTCGTAGTTCGCGTTGGGCCCGTGCTTCCAGTCGATCTTCAACTGCGCGCGCGCCTGGATAGCCGTCCACGTGTCGCGCGCGACGACGGCCACGCCGCCGAGCGGCTGGAATCCGGACGGCAGCGCCGTCGACGCGAGCTGCACGACCTTGACGACGCCCGGCAGCTTCTCGGCGGCCGATGCGTCGAACGACGCCACCGTGTCGCCATAGGCCGGCGGTCGCGCGACGACCGCATACAGCATGCCGTCGAGCCGCGTGTCGATCCCGTAGTGCGCACGGCCGCCGACGATGTCGCGGCCGTCGATCAATGCGGTTTTGCCCTTGCCGATATAGCGGAATTCCGCCGGCGCCTTCAGCATCGCGGTGGCGGGATCCGGCGCCGGCAGCGCGGCCGCTTTCGCCGCAAGTTCGCCGAAGCCGAGCTTGCGCCCGCTCTTCGTATCGACGACCTCGTGCACCGTCACCTTGACCTGACGTGCATCGACGCCCCACGCCATCGCGGCAGCCTGCTCGAGCATCGTGCGCGCGGCCGCGCCCGCGCGGCGCAGCGCGGCGAAGCTCTGGCGCAGGCTGCGCGAGCCATCGGTGTTCTGGTTACCGTAGCGCGGCTCGTCGCCGACCGCCTGCGCGACCTTCACGCGCGCCCAGTCCGCGCCGAGTTCATCGGCAACCACGAGTGCGACGCTCGTGCGCACGCCCTGCCCCATCTCGGAGCGAATGCAGGTCACGGTCACGGTGCCATCCGTTGCGATCGCAACGAACAGGTGCGGATCGTCGCGCAGCCCGTGCGGCATCCCCGCGCCGCCATATTGCGGAGTCGCGCTGACGGGCGGCTGCACCGGCGCGGCCGCGCGCGCGAGCGACGGCACGCCGAACGCGAGCAGCAGCCCGCCGGATGTGAAGCCGAGCAGTAGCGCGCGGCGGCTTTCGTTGTGGACCGAGAATTCGGGCGCGCTCATGCGGTACCTCCGCGGCGCACGGCCAGCCGGATCGCCGCGCGAATGCGCGTATAGGTGCCGCAGCGGCAGATGTTGCCTGACATCGCGTCGTCGATGTCGGCGTCGCTCGGATGCGGATTCGTCTTCAGCAACGACGCGGCCTGCATGATCTGCCCGGACTGGCAGTAGCCGCATTGCGCGACGTTCAGTTCCTGCCATGCCTGCTGCAGCGGGTGCGTCAGGTCCGTCGACAGTCCCTCGATCGTCGTCACGCGCTTGCCGGAAGCGGCCGCGACGGGCGTGATGCACGACCGGATCGCGACGCCGTCGAGATGCACCGTGCACGCGCCGCACAGCGCCATGCCGCAGCCGAACTTGGTGCCGGTGTGGCCGAGGACATCGCGCAGGTACCAGAGCAACGGCATGTCGGGATTGCCGTCGAAGTGCTGTTCGCTACCGTTGACGGTCAGCGTGATCATCGTTCACCTCCTGGTTGCGACGCCCGCGTCGGACAGGCATCGAGTGGGGATTCGAACGGCGCGGCGCACATTCCGAACAACCAGGCAGGCGTGGCGCCGTTTCGTGGACCGTGTCGCCTGCAGACACAATCGGGCCGATGCTGCAAACGAGGCCGTCGCACGGTTGCCTTCGCAACATTTCGATGACATCCCGGTCAACCGCTCGTCCGCATGGATCGCCGATCGCATTATCGAACCATTTCGAATTTGCCGTCGGATCGAGGCGATTCGAGAGTTTTAGGCAATCGGGGAAGGACGTTCAGCCGGGAATGCCGTGTTCCGTCCGGCGTTTTTTTCGGCGATGTCGCCGGCTGCTTATGTCCCGGCGTCTCGATTCGCGGCGGAAGGCGTTTCCTTCTCGTTCTCGCACGCCGCCTGCTCGCCGTCGTCCGATGCTTCCGCTCCACGGTTGTAGAGCCATACGACCAGGCCGCCCAGCGCGATCAACGGGCCGAGGAACAGCAAATTGTCGATCGCGAAATCGCGCAAATGCAAAGGTCCGGCCGGCCTGCCGGCCGGACCGGACCTTCGTACGACCGCACCGAACGGTTCGGACGCTACCGCGCGATCACGTTCATCGCGACCGCAACGCCTGCAATCCCAGCGTAAGCGCGTTATGCGGCATTTCCGCGGCACCCATCGAAAAACTCGTCGTCTTCGCGGTCGCCCCCGGCGTACGCATCAGCGCGTGAACGATCCGCTCGCTCGCATGCCCGTCGCCGTACGGATTGCTCGCGCGCGACATTTCCCCGTATGCGCTCTCGTTGTCGAACAGCCGCGACGCCTCCCAGACGATCCGCTCCTGATTGGTGCCGACGAGCCGCGCGGTGCCGGCCTGGATCGCTTCGGGCCGCTCTGTCGTATCGCGCGTGACGAGCACCGGCTTGCCCAGCGCCGGCCCTTCCTCCTGAATGCCGCCCGAATCGGTGATGATGAAATGCGCGCGCGACATCAGGAATACGAACGACAGATATTCCTGCGGCTCGATCAGGTAAATGTTCGGCAGGCCGCCGAGCAGCGCGCGCGCCGGCTCCCGCACGTTCGGGTTCATATGCAGCGGATAGACGAACTGCGCATCGCGATAGCGGTTCGCGAGCGTGGACAACGCCTCGCAGAAATGCCGGAACGGCTCGCCGAAGCTCTCGCGGCGATGGCCGGTGATCAGCACGACACGACGCGACGGTTCGAGGAACGGAAAATTCGCTGCAACCTTCTCCGTCAGCTCGGTGTTGTGGTCCAGCATGCGCTTGACCTCGTGCAACGCATCGATCACGGTGTTGCCGGTCAGCACGACCGAGCCCGCCGGCACGCCCTCGCTGAGCAGGTTGTCGCGCGCTTTCCCGGTCGGCGCGAAATGCCACGACGATACCGCGTCGGTCACGCGGCGATTCAGTTCCTCCGGCCACGGCGACCAGATGTCGCCGCTACGCAAACCGGCCTCCACGTGCCCGACCGGCAGGTAACGGTAGAACGCCGCGAGACTGACCGCGAGTGTGGTCGTCGTATCGCCGTGCACCAGCACGACGTCCGGGCGCAATTCGTCGAAGACCAAGCCGATCGCCTGAAGAATACCGGTCGTCACGTCGGTCAGCGTCTGACTTTGACGCATCAGGTTGAGATCGTAGTCGGGCTTGATGTCGAACAACGTCAGCACCTGGTCGAGCATTTCCCGATGCTGTGCGGTCACGCATACCTTGACGTCGACATCCGTTTGCGCCTTCAGCGCGCGCACCAGCGGCGCCATCTTGATGGCTTCCGGCCGAGTCCCGAACACAAGCAAGATCTTTTTCATCGTTATCCTCGTTTAGCCGTCTCGCGCCGAATGACCCTGCTCGTGGCGCGAAGCATGTATTCAGGCGGCGCCTCCCGTACTCGCACTCGGTCAACACGTAGCGGTGTCGCGGGGCGAGCGCGCCGTCCTGTCCGCGCGGTCCCCGTCACGCGAATCGTCGTACTACCGGCGTCCCGTCGCACTTGATCAGTCACGTCATGAGTCGTTCCTCGCAGCGTCGAGCGGCGCGTCTGTTCGTCACGTCACTACGACTACAGCAATATTCAAACCAGCCGCCCTCCGGCCGGGTTCGGTTCGCACGGTGCGCGCGGTGCACATGCAGCGAGTTTCGGAATGTTTCACAACTGCTACGAGCTCGCATCGCCCGGCGAGCGCGACATCGACAAACATCCGGTCGGTCGCGCGATCCGTCCGGCACATCGTCCGATCAATGACGAATTCATTCCGGGTGTCAATTGCGCGTCGGACCTCACGCATCTTTCGAAACGCTTTGCTTCGCCTCGGTTCGCTACTTTTTCCGTGCAGCGCGCGGCACGCGATCGACCGCGTGGCTCCGGTCATACACGAAGGGTTTCCCCGACACGCGGCGTCGTTCGCGTCACACGAATCGACGAACGCGAAATGTTGCGGATCTGAAACGCAGATTCGGCACCGGGCGGCTACATCGGAGTCCGCTCCATCCGGTGCATGCGGCAGCGGGAACCTCCCCGGCGTCCCGGCCAACGCACACGCGACGCACGACACATAACGCGCCGACCATGCAAAGCCGCGCCCTGCAAGGCGGCACGGGTTCCGCGGAAAAATCGCTCGCCGGAGCCGCGTGCGGGCCGCGACACCGACCGTGCACGGTCGCGCCGCCTGCACACGAGCTGATTCGTCGGTGAATCAAAAAATGCCGCCTCCGCCCGGGCCGCACTCGCAGCCAGCTCCCCCGCTCCTTGCTGCACGGCGCATCGCGACTGATGGCTCACACCTTGCTTAATGCAAGTCAGGTGTGTCCCGAAGTACTCGCACGACAGCGGACAGACGGAGGCGCCAAAGCAACGAAGCCGGGACGCGACGCGTCCGCCTGGGGCAAAAGACAGCCGCCCCGGCGCGACGAACCTGCCGTCGTTTCCCGCTGACATCCGCGCGATCCGCGGGTCGCCTTCGAGCGCTCATGCGACGAACCGGCTCGTGAGCGCGAAAACGGCACCAGCCTCACGTTCACCAGCACCAGGGTGCACTGAGCCACAACGTCGACACGCTCGCCAGGCGCGACGCGGCCAACGCCGCACCCGGCGACGATTGCGAAGGACCACCCGCGCAGGAGCCCCCGATCATGAACCGGCCCGCGCTGTTCCCTGCCGCACGCGCATGCGTGGCGACCGCCGCCCGGCTGCGCCGCCTGTGGCGCGTCGCCTGCTGTGTCGCCGTGTGCGGCTTCGCGCTGCACGCGAGCGCCGTCGAGCTCCAGCTCAGCGGGCTGTACCAACGCCCCGACGGGGCGATCACCGTACGCCGGAACGGTGCCGGCATCGATCCTTATTTCGCGGCGAAGGCGCTGCTCGCCGCCTCCGACGCGCGACTCGACGCGCATCAGGCCGCACTCGCGTGGATCGCCTGGCTGTTGCCCCGCCAGCGACCGGACGGCGGATTCGACCGCTACTGTGTGAAGAACAGCCAGTACAGCACTTGCGCCGAAGCGGACACCGACGACGCGATGATGGCGACCTGGATCGAACTGCTCGCCCGTTTCGCGCCGTCCGACGGCATGCCCGCCGCATGGGAACTCAGCCTGAGTCGCGCAGGCGCGCATCTGGACACCCTGCTCGACAAGCCTGCCGGCGTCTACCAGATCTCGTCGTCGCTGCACGTCGCGCTGCTGATGGACAACGTCGAGGTACACAGCGCGTTCCGGGCGCTCGCGGCCTACTACTTCCGGCGCGCCGACTACATGCATGCGGGCCCGTGGAGCCAGCGCGCCGACCAGCTCGAGTCGGCGATCCTGAAGGTGTTCTGGCTCGGCGCGCAATCCGGTTTTCGCTCAAGCACGCAGCGAATCGGCGGTACGAGCTTTTATCCGGAGAAAGTCGCACAGATCTTCCCGCTTCTGTCCGATATTCAGGTTCCCGAACAATCCAACAAGACAATCTACGCGCAATGGATGCAGAAGTACGGCAAGGCGTGGCAGCACCTCGCCGGCACCGATTATCCGTGGGGCTTGATCGCGCTGGCCGCGTTCAAGATGAACGACTGGAGCACGGTCGCATGCTGGCATGCGCGATCCGGTCCGTACCGCCACGGCGCACACTGGAACGTACTGGAGGAGTCGCTGTATCTGGCATTCGAAAGCAGGATGGCCGAGCCCGTCACGCCCGCTCAATGCGGATTCACGACGGCGACGGCAACGCCAACGGCAACCGCGTCGCGCTGATGCAAGGGCGCAAGCGGTCCATGATGATCGACATGGAAGGAGACATGTAATGTGTGGCATCGTCGGCGCGGTCGCGCAACGGGACATCGTCCCGATTCTGATTGAAGGTTTGCGTCGCCTGGAATATCGCGGCTACGATTCATGCGGCGTCGCAACGGTCGTCGACGGCCAGGCGCGCCGCGAACGCAGCGTGTCGCGCGTCGCCGATCTCGACGCACACGTGCGCAGCACCGGCCTGACCGGCAGCACCGGCATCGCGCACACCCGCTGGGCGACGCATGGCGCACCGGCAACCTGCAACGCGCATCCGATTTTCTCGCGCGACGAAATCGCGCTCGTGCACAACGGCATCATCGAGAACCACGAAACGTTGCGCAAGCAACTTTCAGATGAGCACTACGAGTTCGACGGCCAGACCGACACCGAGGTCGTCGCTCACCTGATCCACAGCAAGTATCGCGGCGACCTGCTCGCCGCCGTGCGCGATGCGACGTCGCAACTTCACGGCGCCTATGCGATCGCGGTGTTCAGCAAACACGAGCCGCAGCGGCTGATCGGCGCGCGGGCCGGCTCCCCGCTCGTCGTCGGCGTGAAGGACGGCGAATGCTTTCTCGCGTCCGACGCGCTCGCGCTCGCCGGCATCACCGACCGCTTCATCTTTCTCGAGGAAGGCGACGTCGTCGAGTTGACGGCAGGCGGCGTGCGCGTGCTCGATCGCAGCGGCGCGCCCGTCGAGCGTGCGATACAGACCGTCTCCTCCGTGCAAGGCGTGGTCGAACTCGGGCCGTACCGGCACTTCATGCAGAAGGAGATTTTCGAGCAACCGCAGGCCGTGGCCGCGACCATCCCGGATGCGGGGCTGTTCGATCCGGCCGTATTCGGCCCTGACGCCGCCCGGGCGTTCGAACAGATCGACAACGTGCTGATTCTCGCGTGCGGCACGAGTCACTATTCCGGCCTGACCGCGCGCCGTTGGCTCGAAACGATCGCGCGCGTGCCCGCGCAGGTCGAAATCGCGAGCGAATACCGTTACAGCGACGCGCTCGCCACGCCGAACACGCTGGTGGTGAGCGTGTCGCAATCCGGCGAGACCGCCGACACGCTCGCCGCGCTCAAGTACGCGCAGGCGCTCGGCCATATCGACACGCTGGCGATCTGCAACGTGCCGACCAGCGCGATGATGCGTCAGACCGGCCTGCGGTTCCTGACGCGGGCCGGCCCGGAAATCGGCGTCGCGTCGACCAAGGCGTTCACGACGCAGCTCGTCGCGCTGTTCATCCTCGCCGTGACGCTCGGGCGGCTGCGAGGTTACGTCGACGACGCGCAGCTTGCTCGCTACACGATGCAGTTGCGGCGGCTGCCCGACGCGCTCGACGACGTGCTCGGGCTGGAGCCGCAGATCGAACGCTGGGCGGCGGAATTTGCGCAGCACGAAAATGCGTTGTTTCTCGGGCGCGGGCTGCATTACCCGATCGCGCTCGAAGGCGCGCTGAAGCTGAAGGAGATTTCGTATATCCACGCGGAAGCGTATCCCGCGGGCGAGCTGAAGCACGGGCCATTGGCACTCGTGACCCATACGATGCCAGTCGCGACGATCGCGCCGAACGACGCGCTGCTCGAGAAGTTGAAGTCCAACATGCAGGAAGTGAGAGCGCGCGGCGGGCAGCTTTATGTGTTCGCCGATGCCGATACGCGGATCGATAACAGCGAGGGGGTGTCGGTGTTGAGGATGCCGGATTATTACGGGCTGTTGTCGCCGATCCTGCATGTGGTGCCGTTGCAGCTGCTTGCGTATCACGCGGCGTGTTTGCGCGGTGCTGATATCGACAAGCCGAGGAACCTGGCGAAATCGGTGACGGTGGAGTGATGGGGTTGTGTAAACCGGGGTGGGCCCGCGAAGGTCTTCAAGGGATCTGACTGGCCCGCCCTACACGATTCGAACGACGTTCCAGTCGAGGTTGTCGCTCAAATTCACGGACACAAGCCGTCCGCTCTGGACGAGAAACATTATCGTAGACGCCCTCTCGACCTCTTGAGGAAATGGCACGATTTGATCGAACAATGGATGCTGTAGCAAGGCCCCTTCATGACAAACGAGACCGCGTTCACTCAGCAGTTCCTGAAAGCGATGCTGCACGCGCACTTGTTCGCACTGGACGCAAGTTATCGTGCCTCGCATCGCGACAGTGCCTGAGCGAGTGAAGTCGCGGCCTGATGCACAACGGAATTCATAGTAGGACTTCAACCCGCCCCATTCCTTCGTCAGCAACGGAAACCCACGCTCGGTGGCAATCTTGATCAGACGGGAAAATTCCTGCCTCGTCAGGCCTGCGATATGTCCGTGTCGGCGACGTGCTTGAACTTATCGTCGTCAAAACTGTGCAGTTAGCTGAAATCCGACCGTGACGCGTCCGGTCGGAAAACCTGACGGCTTGTAGACAGGCGTACCCGCGAAGAGATCGTACGCATATGTGCCGAGTCGCGTGCCCACGCTACCCTTTACGCCGATCACTGCGCCAGCCAACTGCGTTCCGACAAGGACGACAGGCTGCGGGCCCCATACGCGACCATAGTCGAGTCCCGCATAAACTGCCTGCCCCGTTTGGCCGATCGGCGCCTGCAGTTCATTGCGCCAGTAGAAGCCGCGCGCCGCGGCGAGCATCGTCTCGCCGTCGAAACCGCGTACTGTATACCGACTGCCAATCGTCAAGTCGTCGATGTAGTACAGCGTGTTTCCGGTGTACTGGCCGTGGAATGTGCCGACATAGCGGAACGGCTGCTTGCCGATCGCGAACGGCACCGACAGGTTCGCGTCGAGCACCGCCATCTTGAAGCGATAGGTCGGCCCACCTCCAGCCGCCAACGTATCGTCCTGAGCGCCCCATCCACCGACGCCTTGACGATATGCAAGTGAGCCGTCGAACTGCGCCCCGCCGAAATAGTGGCGATCGGTCAGGCCGAGCTCAATCATCGTGTTATTGCGGCGCTGCTGTGAGATTTCGGTGTCTTCGATGAAGCTTTGCCCGAAACGACGCGACAGGCGAACGTACGCACCGAACACATCATTCTGACTACGCGACAGCACGCGGGCCAGCTTGAGGTCGACCGTCTTTGAGTTGCCGCTCGCGACGAATGTCTGATTCACGCCAGCAATCTGCTGGTAGTACGTGTTCGTGTAAGCGGACAGCGTGGCCGTCCAGTAGCCCCACGGAATCGAATAGAAACCGTTCCAGCCGTGCGAGCCGAGGCGCTTGTCCCCAAACTCCAGATCCTGGCTGACGCCGATGTTGAAGACGTCGTTCAGGCCCAACGGATTGTCGATACCGAGCGACAGATTGCCTTGCAGCTTGCCGGTCGCACGTGTGCCAGAGTTGTCGACCGATGCGACGACGGTCCACGGTTTGCCGCGCTTCACGTCGAGTACGACATCACTTTCGCCGGGCAGCTCGCCCGGAACGATCTGCATCGAGACGTCCTGGCTCGACACGCGTTTCATTTGCTCAAGGCCCTGTTCGAGATCGCGCAGGTTCAGCAGTTCGCCGTCGTCCGTTGGAAACGCGGTCTTCCACGTGCCGCGCAGTTTCTCGTCGGCGAAGCGCACGTGGCGGATCACGCCGGGGATCAGCGAAAACTTGAGGGTGCCGGTCGAAAGATCTTGTTCTGGCAGCAGCACGCGCGTCGTGACGTACCCGCGCGCCTGGATCGCTTGCGACAGGCCTTTAACCAACATGTCGAGCCCCTGTTTGCCGACACACTGGCCAGTGTAGTGCTCAAGCCATTCGCGCGCGAAGGCGAAGCGGTCCATCGGCAACGTCGACGCGCCCTGCGCCTTCGCTGCGCTGGGCAACGCGTCCGGTACGTCGAGAGCAAACCGGTCGACGCGAAAACACGGAGTTTCGGCCGGAATCGCGGGATATGCTTCGATGCGCGGCACCTCAGAACGAACCGAAGGCGCATGCACCGCGGCGTCGCGCTGCTGCGCATCGCGTTGCTGTTGCGCCTGGCGCTCCTGCTCCGCATTCGCGCGCGCAGCAGCGGCTTGGTCTGTCGGCGTCGGGGCTTGCTGCGCCTGCACGGCCACCGCCATCAAGGCGACGAAGGGCACGGCCGCCAGCTGTCTGGTTATTGTCATTTGATGGTTAGTTTTTTACTGGCCCTATACCGTGGCTATTTGGCCACTTTGCCGATCTCAATCGTAAACACAAGGCCTTCGAAATCCGGATCACCCATCCCGTCGCTGCAATGGAATGCGATTTGACGATCATTTTTTTTCACCAACATCCCAGCATTTCCAATCCATGCACGCGAAACATCATCACATTTCCAAACATTCCAAACCTTTAGGGTGGCCTTTGCGCCCTTCTTCATCGCGATGCTCATCGGAATATGCTTCGGACTGCGATCCACCCACATGACGAAATCCGTCAAAATTTGATTATTAACTTTAATATTACAATTCGACGCCTTTATTTTAACGCCTTGAATTGACGATTTTTTACTTGATACAAAATCAAGGGATAGCACAGTGTCGCCAGAAGATATATCAATTTCATACAAACCGTATATCTCCCGACCGTCAACTTCAATTTTTGGTGCTCTAGCTTCTTGGAAACGCTGCGCTAATGAGAGGTTCGTCATGTCAATATCCCGGTCTGCGATACGGATCTACTTTTGCACGGTCTTGCGGTC
Organism: Burkholderia sp. BE17; assembly: GCF_009362305.1. Classification (NCBI taxonomy): domain Bacteria; kingdom Pseudomonadati; phylum Pseudomonadota; class Betaproteobacteria; order Burkholderiales; family Burkholderiaceae; genus Burkholderia; species Burkholderia sp. BE17. The sequence goes on along the minus strand of NZ_WHNU01000020.1, from coordinate 41,024 downwards.
ACCGAGGCACGAATTCTTTCCCACCATCACGGGCGGGGACGGGCTCGTGACTCAGTTCGATCGGAATGTCATTCAAGACATCGATCGGCTCTCCATCACCTCTATTGAAGTTGCGACCCCGAAAATACAAACATGACCTTACAATCATCTTCTACGGCAAGGCACTTCGCCATCATTTGCCTCATCTAATGCCCTACTCACTCTCATCAATAGGATTTTCCTCCAAATATCTTTTAATATCAATTTCTGAAATTCCAGGCGCACCCGCGCTTAACCACCTATCGAATTCGTCAGGATATGATCTATACACCCTCCCGCCAGACGATTGAATCGATACATCACCCCCAAATTCCGCTAAAAAACGCAGATGATGTACCATCATAATCCAAATTCGCTTGAGTTCAGGGTCCTGCGGCACGCCACCAGACGCCTCGGAAAGATAACGCGACTCGCCCTCAACGAAGTCCAACATATCCTTCGCCCTTCCAGCGCTCAGCATTAGCCTTATAATTTCCACCTTTCCCATGATCATCTACCGATAGAATTTAACGTTATACCCATTGACCTCAACACCTTTAAATCCGAGAGAGCTCATCGATTTCCCTAGCGGAGTAGCCCAAACTGCTTGAACCGGCGAAATCCCAGAAGAGGTCGCCGAATTGTAAGCATCACGGTTTGCATTACCCAACTGAGCAGACACAGTTTTCACCTTGTCTGCCCCAACGGATTCTATCGCCTTGGAAATGGCGGTCTCAAGAATCAAGTGCAACGTTTAGCTAAGCCGGCTGCGGCCAGTTCCATGGCCATAGCCTCTTCCGGCGTTTTCCAATTCAGGGTTTGGCGAGGACGGCCATTCATCAATTTGGCGATATCGTTCAACTGCATCTGTGTGACCCCAGACAGATCCATGCCCTTGGGCAGGAACTGGCGCAGCAGGCCATTTGTGTTCTCGTTGCTACCGCGTTGCCAAGGGGCATAGGGATCGGCAAACCAGATGTCCAGGTTCAGTCGCTCGGCCAGTTCTACATGACACGTCATTTCCGATCCGCGATCGTAGGTCAGGCTCTCGCGCAGAAAGGCCGGCACCTTTTTCATCTGGCGCGTGAAGCCTTCCAGCGCATCCTGGACCGTGCAACCGTCCATCCGGCACAGCACCACGAAGCGCGTTTTGCGCTCGACCAGCGTGCCGACGCAGGAACGATTAAAGGCGCCCTTGATCAGGTCGCCCTCCCAATGACCCGGCCACTTTCGTGTTTCGATCTCTTCGGGACGATGGATGATGCGCAGTTCTTCCGGCACAAAGCTCTTGCGGGCCAGCGTCTTGCGCGTGTTGCCGCGCGCCGGCTTTTCCTGGCGAAGCGCTTCGATCATCGCCTGCTTCAAGCCACCGCGCGGGTGAGTATAAATCGACGCGTAGATCGTTTCGTGACTGACGCGTTGTTCCAGATTCTCGGGGTGCATGTCGCGAAGTCTGGCAGCAATTTGCTGTGGCGACCAGCGCCGATAAACCAGATCGTGATGCACCTGCCAGTACAACGCGTTTCCAGCCGCCAGCTTTCGTGGCCGCCGACTTCGTTCACGTCGCCTGCGATATCCCTGGGCCGCCGCCGTGGCGTCATAACGGCACGACGACTCCCCGAGGTTGCGCGTCAGTTCGCGCGCAATGGTCGACGCACTGCGATTGAGCAGCCGGCCTATCGCTCGGACGCTTGTATTTCTGGCCCGCTCGATCATGATGGCCGCGCGCTCTTCGGCACTCAAATGCTTGTATTTCGTCATCACAACACCCTACCTCATGACGGGTGTTGCACTTGAAACTAGAGTCTAAGCCCTGCCTGAAAAACAAGCAGGATAGGTCGATTGCCCGGCTCAATTTTCAGTCGGCGCGATCCCTACAAGTGGCTCAATTTTCGGTCGGCGTAAACAGCCCAAGACGTCCGTCACTCAATACGTCCCGGCCGCCGCTGAGCATAATCCGGCGCTGAGCATAATCGTGAATATGCGAAGCTTCGCATATTCACGAATCCCGGCCGGGCCTCTATTCTATCTTCGATTCAGACCAGGCCAACCGATCAAATTGACAGCGCTCCTCGGAGGAAAAAGTCACTTGTGACCCAGCTTGACCATGCCGTCGTGCGTCGGGTTATAGCCTCTTGTCCCATCCGGATTCCACGTATTCTTGATATGGGCCCCGACACTTGCGTAAAAGGCTGTGAGCTGTTTGGCGCTATGCAAGAGCGACCAGGTGCCCTTATGCACCATTGCGATGGGAAAGGCGCCAGGATTTGCGACCTCGCCAGAGACGCCGCCGCTCTTCTTCACACTTTCGGCTTCGCGATCCATCATATAACTGACGAAATTGACCTGCGGTCCGTGACGAACGACATTGTGGTCGATATCGTTAAAAGGCCGGTGGGGATCAACGGCAGCGACGGCCCTATTAATGCTATCGATGATCTGCCGCTCATCCGCTGAGCCAACAAGGGGCGTATGGGGCGGCCCTGAGCCTCGGAACGTCAGCAAGTCGTGCATGTCGTAATCGCCCGTGAACAGGAGTGCATCCCAGGCAGGGTGCCGCTTTAGCGCTGCGAGCGAGCCGTCCAAGTCGTTCGTGTCGATCGGGTAAACACCGTTCTGGACGCAGTCGCCGAGATTATGGCCTGCGCTTATGTAGATGCCCGAGAGTTCGCCGGTGTTTTCGTCCCAGTGTCCGACATAACCTTCGATGCCGGCTTCCCTTATTCTTTTCAGCATTTCTTCGGCTCTCTCCCCGTAGATCTTGGTGAGCGAGGCGGGCTTGATGGTCTTTTCGAGGATATCGTGTCCTTTGGCTGCCGCGCCTTTGCCGAGCGCTGCAAGTGTGGCCGCGCCGGCAGCGCGGAAGCTAACGGCGAACTTTCCTTTGACAGATGCTTGCTCGATCGCAGCCATGTGGTTCGGACAGATGAACTCGGCCGCGACTTGCGCGCGGATTGCCTTTTGCGCGGCGGAAAGCGCTTGCGCCGGACCCGGACTATCGATCCGGGATGCCTGCCGCATGCTGCCGATTCCATCGGCATGGGATTGAATCCGTACGTGCTGGCGATTATGCGAATCGATCGCTGGCTTAATCGGAGCCTGGTGAGCGCGGCTAGGTAAGTGGACGAGTTCCGTGCGGATGGATACTGCCGACGTGCCGCTCTTCGTGCCAGGCGTTTTGGCGGCTTGAGCCGTTTCGTGGTTGTCCGTACGTGCAGAATACGCGACCGAAGTGCGATTAGCTTTCATGGCAGTTTCACGGTGGGAAGCAACGATGCCGAGTGTCAGAAGAGGTGATGCAACCCGTTCGTAGATGTACTGGGCGGATTCAACTGATCGTCACAACACCGCTCATGAGAGCGATCTTCAGAGGCTCCGCCAATTTCATTGGAGGGATGAGTTTAATATAGCATAGGTATCCTTAATAGATGACTGAAAAAAACGACTATTTCGACAGTTCAGCCATACCATGCCGCGATACGTTCCTTGAGCATGGACAGATGACACACGTGCCTTCATGGGATGGTTGCGAAGCGCGAGATGTTGCCGGATCTGGCAGAAACTTCGGAGAAGCGTCTACGGACGACACGTATCGCGAACGGCACGCGTCTGGTGTTCAACTATAGAGAAATCCGTACTCCAGGCGTCATTCTGCTTGATCGGCAAGATCTTCGATCCACGCGTCACAACCATTTTTCGTCGCTTCGACAACGTCGAATGCACAGCAATTGCTTCAAAACGCAATCGGTACGCTTGGTTCAATATGACTCGCCTGTAACGGGAAACTGTCAACACTTATCATTTGAAAACTTGCACATCCGACTGCTGCGGAAATTGCGTTCGACATTGACTCATGCGGAACAAACTGACAATCTCGTTGCGATGAATCGCGTGGGTCTTCCGGACTGGGTCGAGAGTTGGCAGTCGCCGCTTTCTGAACGATTTTGACAATGGGCGATACCTATAGCACGGGAGGCAGTGGCCGGCGGCACGTCAAGCGCGCAACCAGAAATATTTACCTGAAGCAATGCCCTCGAACATTTCGTCGTTCGATTCGACAATATTCGTTCGCCAGTAGCGGCCATGTTCCGCGTAGTGGGCGAGCAGGTCGGCCAGTTCTTGACCGTCAATGCCGCTGCTAAACGGCAACCGAATTATCAGTATGATGCCGCCCGTGTCGGCATCTACGCCGAGTTGGGCCTGATCCTGCGCATAAATCAGCAGGTTCGCTTCGAGCATCAACCTGAATACTGTCAATGTCCGACCAGCCGTTACCGTGCCGAAATGGAAATTGGCGTACATCGCTTCCGCGTCGTTGTCGAAAAACTCGAGGCGGACATCAAAGCCTTCCACTTCAATCGTGCGTGCTTCCAGCACGTTGTCGACGTTGAGGAGTCCGACGGTTGCGCACAGATCCTGAATCAAGCGGATATAGCGCTCGGTGCTCATGGTTTAAAAATTCGATGGGCACAATGAAAGCGGCGGACGAAGAGCCGGCCAGTGTCTTGGAAACTGGCCGGGTTCCCGGAACCCGAAAGTGCGAGCATCCGGAATGCGCATCGATTAGCCGCCTTGCGCTGCGCTCTTCACGTTACTGGAGCCGCTTTTCATCACGTTTGTGAGTGCGGCGGTCATCGCTTGTTGGAGCTGCATCTGCGCGGAAGCCAGCGTCATATCGTTCATCTGATTGCTGATCGATTGCATCTGGGCCTGGGTCGACGCAGCGTCGGTGCCACCCTGCGTTGTGCTTGCCCCTCTGTTGGCGATATTTGCTGCGGTGCTCGCCGCGCTGTCGACCACATTAAAGCCGCTCTGGAGCGTGCTGATAGATTTTCCAAGGGAGATTGCCATAATGACCTCGCTCTAGTTGAAGACTATTACTGCCGATCAATGCCGACTTCCCTGCGTCGGAACGTTGCCGTCCGAGCAGCAAGACAGGCTCGTGTTGCAGGCAGGCACGACGCCTGCTCGTGGCGCCGTCAGATTGCCGGCGCCTTTGCAGCTTCCTGCAATCCGGTTAATACACGGGACGTCGCGAGAAAGCCGCGATACAGCTTCGCGAGGTTGCTCCGATCGAAGTCGTTGGCGGCAGGCGCGGCACCGAGGCGTTCCGCGACCGCGTCGATTGCGGCGCACAGTTCGCGGAGTCGGCCATCGGCGGCTGGGTCATCCAGCAGCGTACGGACTTCGTTGAAGTCCCGTGCAAAAGGTTCCATTGGCTCATACATTGAAAAATTCTCCAGAAAGTAGGCGTAGCCGCGGCGTACGATTGACCGCAGATGATCAGCCCGGCAAACCGGGCGGAAGCGGGGGCACGTTGTCGGTTGCAGGAGACGCGGTGCCGCTCACGGCAGCGCTGTCGCTTGCCTTGGTTGGCGTATCTGTCACGTAAATGTGCTTTACGCCGTCCGGGGTCTGCGCGTATTGCACGTCGTCCGCCGAGACCATTTCCGCATACGACGTCGGATTTTTTGCCGCCGTCTCAGCGGCCGATTCCGTTGCGACGACGGTGACTTCCGTGACGTTCGGATCGAGATCGGAGCGGATCCGTGCGACGGCTGCTTCGAGTGCTTCACGGCTTCCCGCCAAGCCTTTCACGACGAAGCGGCCTCCGCCCGAGTACTCGACTTGCGCGCCAGGAATGCCGAGCGATTCCTCAATGCTGCGCGAAACCTGTTGAGCGACGTCGTATCGGCTCACGATGCCGGAGGTCGAGATGCTTGCGAGCAGCGTGCGCACCGCCGTGGCATCGGTCGCGCGCGCGACTATCCCGGTTACGACGACCGTGTTGCCGACCGGGCGTGCTTGCAGTCCGTCAATGTGAGCGGCCGCGAGTGCTCCGGTGATGCGCTGCGCGCGAAAGCCGACGTTCGGCGGCGGTGCGGCTCTGCTCGTTTGTGACGATGTAATTGCGACGACCGCAAGTATGATCGAGCCGACCGCAATACATGCGGTCGCCGTGCGCGCATAACGACGATTCCAGACCGGCCTGGTCTCACGCCGCAAAATCAGGATCGACAACAGTTCGAAGTCGGATGGCCATGCGGTCGCGTCAGGCCCTACGCAGAGGACCGTGCCATTGAATTGCTTCGGGACCAGGTCAACAAACAGGACCGCGTCGGGCGAGTCCGCAGCAGGTGTCGCCTTGCTGGCTTCCGGTTCGACGAACTGCGCGCGCACGACGTCGTCCGTGACGTGCAGAAAAAGATCGGCCGCGTGCCAGTCGGTTAAACGGATGTCGGCACCGTCGTCCGAGCCGATGCGATGCGTGCCGGGCGCAAGCTGCAACTGCGCTCCCGCATGTACACCTGTCAGAATCCGTAACAGCTTCATGGTCTCGTTCCAGCGTAATGATGGAAAGTGGCGGTGTTCCGTTTCCAGGTATCTACCGATTAATCGTCAGTATAGGTAGGTGTATCGGTTCTTTTGACGAAAATACGAAAGCAACGAGCGTTATGCGAACAGACGCATTCGTCATTCGCTTGATGCAGTACGAGTTGCCGGTGTCGGCTCCCTCTTGGCCTCACTTGTTGCTATCGAGCCGCTCGGAAGTCCATTTCGGATCGCGAGCAGCGTGGCGATCGCACGATCGAGACGGGCCGTTGTCCTCGGCATGCCCGATTGCAACCACAGTAGCGGAAAGAGCAGATTGAAGCGCTGCATGTCGTCACGGGCCGTGCGGTCAGGCAGGCGGTCAGCGCCCATGGCAGCCTGATCGGCGGGGACGGATTCGCGCAGCCTGGCGAGAGTGCTGACGGGAATCGGCCCGATGCGCCGCTGGATGAGAAGAAAATCCAACGACAACTCGAGCATCGCTGCCGTACGCGGTGCATTCGGGGGAAGCATGCGGAGCCCACGCATCTCGCTTTCCCAGGCCAGGGCAAGCGCATCGGCACGCTCGCCTTCTCGACCGGGTTCCGCATGCAGTTTGGCGATCGCATCGAAGCGGCTGCGTGGTGGGGCTACGACGCGTGATTCGGTGGCCTGTATGCGGGGAAGCGGTCGGCAAGGTTCGATGTCCGTAGGGTCGTCGCGCGGCTGTTCTCGTCCCCCCCGTCCGCCGCGATCGCGGTCCACGCCCAGTGTAGGCTCGAAGTGAGGCGCGGGCGAATCGTCGCCGTCGTCGCCCCCGCCCTTGCCGGCGACATTTCGACGCAACCGGTTCGCGATCTTGCGCTTTCGCGCGAGGGCATTCATCTTGGGGGAGCTTGGAGGCCTGCTGTTTGATGCAGGGTCTTGGGTGTACGTGAAACTCGTCGTGCCGCGATATAGCACTGCAGTCAGCGCGCTATTACGCGCCGCTAGCCGATCGGAGGTGCGCTGCTGCGCTTCCGTCGACTGTTGCAGCTGAGTTGACGATGGCTGATTCTTAGAAGTAGGAAATGCTCGGTTCATGCGAACCACCTCGAACGACTTTCCTGCTCGTTTGCATTCATTGCGGGATGGCAAGCTGCATCATCTGAATCGCGAAATGCAAGATCGCGGCGCAACCCGTTGGCGCGGCGATGACGATCGTGATCGTGACAGCGATCAGCTTCACGACTTGTGGCAAGGTCTGATCCTGCAACGACGTGATCGCCTGCACGAACGATACGCCAAGCCCGACCACGGCCGCAACGATCACGGGCGGCAGCGAGACGGTCAGGCATAGCAGCAGGGCCTGAGTAGAGAAGCGGATCAGCGAGTCGATTTCCATGGCAATTGACGGTCAGGCGAACTCATTTGTAAGTCATGACCAAGCCGTGGACGAGCGCGGACCAACCGTCCATGGCAACGAACAGCAGCAGCTTGAATGGGATGGCGACGTTGGTCGGTGTGATCTGATTGAGCCCCAGCGCAAGGAGCACATTGGCAATCACCAGGTCCACGATGATAAAGACGATGTACAGCAGAAAGCCGATCTTGAACGCGTCGGTCAACTCCGATAGCGCGAAAGCCGGCGCGAGAACAATGAGGTCGTGCTCGCTCAGGAGCGATGCCTCTTCTTTCGGCCAGATCACGGACGCGGAGCGAATAAAGAAGCGCTTTTCGCGCTCCCGGGTGTGCTTCTCAAGAAACGATCGAAACGGTTCACGTGCCGCACCAAGCACTTGAATCATGGCCTGGGAGGATTGCGACGCGAGTTGTTGTTCGTCGAGCGCCTTCGCCGCCTGCATGCCGACAGGTGCCATCACGTAGAGCGATACCAGAATCGCGATGCCGTTGAGAACCATATTGGGCGGAACCTGCTGCACGCCGAGGGCATTGCGCAGGAGTCCCAGCACGACGACAATCTTCGCATAGGAAGTAACGACCATCGCAATGAATGGCAACAAGCTGATTGCGACGACAACAAGCAGCAGCCCGGTAATGTCACTGAACTGTACCATGCCGATGTGCCATTTGAATGATGCGAACACCGAGGTGCTCGCCGACGGCCACGAGCTCCCCGTAGCCGACCGTCTGACCGTGTACGACGAGCCTCAGCTGTGCGTCCTTTACTGCCACCGGGAGCTCGATGACATAGCCTGGTTCGAGCACCGACAGCTGATCGATCGGCAGAGAGACGGTGTCGATCTCGAACTGAACCGGGAGCTCGAGTTCGCCGATCCGGGTTGGTTCGTCGGCCGTGGTGGCGTCGAGCCCGGCACTTGCTCGGTCTACATCTTCTGACATGTAACACTCCTTTAAGATGACGAACGATTGAACGTCAACTTGTACTGCTGCGTGAATGCGCACGTGTCCGCGCGCTCCCCATGCAGCGAAGGCGCGCAAGGATTCGTTGACTGACGTACCCGTCGAGAGCAGCGTCGCGTCGAAGTGAGGAAAGAGGCTTCGTAGCAGCACGTCGCCGGCTTTCAGGACGTTAAGCGTGTCGACCGATAGAGGCCGCACGCCAATGATCAGCGCGCCAGGTATCGCCAGTACCGGCCTGCGAGCCGTGGGTAGCGCCCGCAGCAGCGTGTCGACGATGTCGTAGCCGCGCATTGGCAGGCTGATCGCACAGTCGATGCGGCGCTCGTCGAGCACCAGCGACAGTTCGACCGCCGGACGGCCGCCCCAGCCATCGGCGTGGTCTGCCGAACACCGTCGCATGACCGACACGACACGCGGCGAAGGAAGTCCGAGATGATTTAGATGCCTGACGAGCGGTTCAAGCAAGATACCGGAGACGGCTTGCCTCAATGCCATCTGCTCGGGCGTTGCAGCGCGCGCACGCACGTCGTCACGCTCCGGGTAGGCCGCGATGTCGAGATCGGGGTGTGCGTCGAGATCGATGGCGATGAACACGGGAAACGCGCTCGCGCCGCCGGACGGCCCGATCGACAGTTCGATCACCGCTGCGTCGACGAGGCGATTGATGAACACGAGGAAGTCGTCGACTATCGAAACGTTCCATGATGCGAGTCCAGGCACGGACGCAGCAAGTGCTCCGATACGCGCGTCGAACACGGTCTCCGATGCACGTGCGACTGCGGGTTCAATCCGAATCGGCGAGAGCGGTGTAATGGCGGATACTGCAAGTTGTCGCGCGGCAGCTTGAGGCGACGCCGATCGATCTGACGAGCCATCGGATGCATTTGATCGTTCGTCCGGCTCGAGGGCAGCGAGGCCGCAGGGGTGGGCCGCGGTCGGATCGACGTAAAATGGTGAGGGCATGCGTTAAGAGCCGGTTACCACACAGATAGCTGGATGTCGCGAGCCTCGCCCCAGGAGCGCACTACCTTGTCGAGTTCGCGTTCGAGCAGATCGCTATGCGTCAAGAGTAAATCACGCGTCTCGCGATCGGGAACATCGAACCGAAGTCTGATGTTGAAACGCGAAAGCGCAACGTGCAGCGTCGTGTGTGGGAGCAGTTCAGGGTCGAGAGTCATCTGTACTTCCCAATTGCCGGCGGACACAATCGCGCTGTCGCCGCAGAATGCGCCGATCTCGCGCGATAGCATGCCGACGATCTGCAGAAAATGCTCCTGTCGTTCGACGATGACCGACACGGCAGGGGCGATCGCATGGCGGACGTGCTCGAATAACTCACGAGAATCGACTGCGCATGCGGCTGGCTCCATGACGGGGTTGCCATCAGGCGGTTCGGCGAGTGGCGCTGTCGGAGAGTTTGTCGGCTTGTCGGCTTGGGGAGGTGCTTCCAAACATGACTCTGATGGCGGCGCGGGTGACAAACCGGCATCCGAGTCGTACGGGGCCGGCGCGTCGCTTCGTGTAGTCGGGTTGCGATGCGTTCGGCCGCGTGCGAGTGCAGCAAAGTCGAAGCGACGTTTGCTCGTTGAACTCGGCGTTGCGGTCGGGCTACCCGGGATGATGCGCAACTGACGCGAACTGATGTGATTCATGGTTAGAGTGACACGCGGCCGACCGGGCGCAACTCGACGCGTTCGCCGAGTTCCTGATACGAATACACGGCAAGCCAGTCGATTCGTCGCTCGATCATTCGGCGCACATAGCGGCGGATGTCCATCGAAGTGACGAGCGCAATATCAGTGCGAGGATCATTGCCGACAAGCGACTGAACGCGATCGATAAGTCGATTCGCATCGTCGGGAGGCAGCGCGAGAAAATTGCCTGTCGGAGTTTGCTTGATGGCTTGGCGAATGTGCTGTTCCACCCGCATGTCCAACAGGACCGCGGACAACACACGTTCGCCTTGCGCTGCACGATGAGCGAGAAAGCGCGACAGGTCGCCGCGGACGTATTCGGTCAACATCAGCATGTCTTTTTCCTTCGCTCCCCAAGTGATCAGGCTTTCCATGATCGTACGAACATTGCGGATCGATATCTGCTCTTCGAGCAGGCGACGCAGCACATCGGCAATCCGCGTCGACGGCAAGACCTTCAGCACTTCGGCGACGAGCGCGGGGGAGTCGGTTGACAACTGATCGAGGATCCATTGCACCTCATGGATTCCCAGAAACAGCGGCGCGTGAGCGCGCATTGCAGCAACCGAGGTGTACGCGATAATCTGTTCGGCCCGCCATACGCCGTCTTTTGCCGTCACCGCTTGTTCGTCGATCCAATGGGTCGCCTGGCCGCCTGCGTCGACTGGTGGGCCGGCTTCGCTTTGTTCGATCAAAGCCCTGCGACGCTCCTTCTGCTCGTCCGTCAGCGTGGTGTGCGCGGCCGATAGGTGCTTTTCTTGCGGCAACATCGCCTTGCGGGCCGGAAGCGCGACGGAAAGGTGCGGCACCTCGTGAATCAGTACTTCGAAGGTTGCCGCGGCGAGCGCTGGATGAATCCACATCGTCACGCCGGGAAAAGGAAGCCCGAGTTCTTCCTGCAGGTGTGCGCGCTCGAGATCGAGCGCCTCGTCGAGTCGCGGCAGCGCAAGACTGGATGCGAGATCCGGCGCGATCCGAACGCCGACAGCGCAAGCGAACTGAGGAGCGCGAGGCAGGATCGGAGGGACGTCCGCTTTGGCGCCCGAACGCTGCATCGCGCGCAGCGTATCCTGCTCATTTCCGTGAGTCCCGCCCGACGACGGCGAACCTTTGCATGACAGTCGATAACCGGCGAACGCGAGCGCGGCGGCGAGCACCACGAACAGCGCTGCGGGGAATCCCGGCACGGCGGCGAAGCCAAGCAGAAGAAATGCCGCAAAGTACAACGCGCGAGCGCTCGAGCCGAGTTGATGGCCGATTTCGTCGCCGAGCGAGCGCCGCTTCGTGGTGCGTTCGTCCGAGACTCGAGTGATCATGACGCCTGCCGCGACGGACAGCAGCAATGATGGAATCTGCGACACCATTGCGTCACCGATCGATAGCACCGAGAAGCGGTTCGCCGCATCACCTGCCGACATCGCGTGGTACGCAACGCCGACCGCAATTCCCGCGACGATGTTGATCATCGTGATGATGAGACCGGCGATCGCATCGCCCTTGACGAACTTCATCGCGCCGTCCATCCCTCCGTGCAACTGGCTCTCGACCGCGAGCGTCGCGCGCTTTCTCCGCGCCTCCTCGGTGGTCAGCAGGCCAGAGCGCAAATCGGCGTCAATGCTCATCTGCTTGCCGGGCAGCGCATCCAGAGTGAAACGGGCGCCAACTTCCGCAACACGCTCGGAGCCTTTCGCGATCACGATGAATTGCACGGTCGTGATGATTACGAATACGACCAGTCCCACGACGAGGTTACCGCCCACGACGAGTTGACCGAAACTCTCGATAATATTGCCTGCCTCTGCATGCAGCAGGATTGACTTGGTGGACGCGATGTTGAGCGACAGACGAAACAGCGTCGTGAAAAGTAGCAACGACGGAAACGCAGATAGCGCGGAAATGTCGGGGACGTACATCGTCACCATCAGCAGCGTAACGCTGATCGTGATGTTGATGCCGAGCAGTAGGTCGATCACGACCGGGGGCAGCGGCAGTATCATCAGCGAGATGATTGCAATGACCATGGCGACGATCCCGATTTCGCCACCTGCGGGCAGTTTCAACGACTTGAACATGGACGCTCCAGTAAATCAGGCTTGATCAATCCGGCGCGGACCGATCGCATCGACCCAACGCAGGATCGCCGCGACAATCTCGAACAGTTCTTCGGGTACCGGCTCCTCGACGCCCACTTTGAACAACGCGCGCGCGACCGGTGGATTGCCGATGATTGGCACGTTTGCGTTTTGCGCCGCTCGCCGCAACGCCATGGCCGTTTCGTCGACGCCCTTCGCGACCACTCGGGGCAGCGGATGCTCGTCGGGAACGTAGCGAACCGCGACCGCGTAGTGGGTAGGGTTGACGACGACGAAATTCGCTTGTGCGACCTGGCGCTGTGGCGGTGCTGTCGACAGTTCGCGTGCAAGCCGTCTGCGCTCGCCCTTGAGCAGCGGATCACCTTCGTCGTTCTTGGATTCGCGCTTTACTTCGTCCTTCGTCATTTTCATCTTTTTCATGAACATGAAGCGCTGGAGCTTCACATCGACTGCACCCACCAGTACGAAGAGACCTGCCATCACGATCAGTAACTTCGCCAGAATCTCCCAAACGATGCGCGACAGTTCCGGCGGTGATTGGTACAGCGAGCCGGCAACGAGCGGGAACAGCCATACGATCGCTTTCCACGCCACGCAGAATATGACCGTGGCCTTGACGACCATCTTGATGGACTCGGTCGCGGTGCGCGGCGAGAACAGCTTCTTCAGGCCTTCGCCGGGGTTGAGCGCGCTGATATTCGGCATGACCGGTTTCAGCGATATCTGCAGTCCGACTTGCAGGACCGAACCGGCGATGGCCGCGAGCGCTGCGAAGAGCAGGAGCGGCATGATCGCCCACAGCGCGATGCCGCCGAGCGTGTAAAACCGCGCGATAATTGCGACAAGCGAATGATCGGCGGACACGAATGCTAGCGCGCCATTGATGAGCGAGCGCATCGCCTCGCCGAAATGATCGGCTGCCGCCATCAGAAATAGAGCGGCGGTCGACATCGATACGGCATCGGTTAGATCCGTGCTGCGGGCTACGTCACCGTCCCTACGAGCGTCACGCAGCTTCTTATCGGTAGGTTCTTCGGTTTTATCGTCGCTCATGCGTCGGCTCAGCTATCGAATACGTACTTGGTGCTCGGTACGTTGGTCGAAGCCACGTTACCAGTCATCGGATGGAAGACGAACCGTCTGCGCGAACTCGATGCTCAATTTGCGAAGCAAGGTGAAGTGGTGTCGCGTGAAATGCGTATCGATTTCGCGTTTGCCGTATGCACTTCGCGAGGGCGGCGACGTATCGACTCGAAGATTGCTAAGGTTCAGTCGGGTATCGCGGCGTGCTGGGCGCGCCGTGTTGAACGAATCAAATCCAGATTCAGGGGACTAGGAAATGAAAGCTGATACGCCGGAATACTTGCAATGCCGTCCCGAGATTGTCGGTGGGTTGATCGAGACGGCATCCGCCGCGCTTCTAGGGACATTTCCGAAAGTGACGGCGGACCCGTACGACATTGAACTGATTCTCGATGCGTTGCGGGTGATGCGACCGAATGTGGCCGAGATTCAGATGCTCGATGGTGTTCTGTGCATGGCTTGCGAACGTTGGGATGACGCAATCCGTTCGCTGTCCGAGGTTTGCGCGGCCGCGCCGCAATTCGACTACGGGAAAGCCCTGCTTGCATTCTGTCTGTCGACGAAGGGCGACGATTCATGGAAGCAGCACGCTACCGAGGCACTGGCAAACAATCCGAACGACGACACGTTGGTGCTCCTCAAGGCGCTTCAGGCGCGCGAGGATATGGTGAAGGCAGTACATGCAAGCCGAAATGGCGGCCCGTTCGTGCCGCCGCAGTCGGTCTGCGAACTGAATGCCGAGCTTGAGCAAGGAACGAAGGAGGCCGAGAAGTCGCCCGCCGAGCGGATCGAAATATCGCAATACGGTGCCACGTTGCGCGCGTGACCGGCCTCACACCCCCAATTATTTGCGAGATTGGACATGAACGTGGACGTCAGTCGTACCGCGATGCAAATGTCGCTTGAGCAACTCAGGAACGGAACGGTGGAAAGCACGCCGGCCCATGTGGCGGAAAGATTCAGCGCATTGATGCGGAAAGCGCCGATGGAACCCGTGCACGCTTCGCAGAGCGCGGGGCTCGAAACGGTCTCAAAGCTTGCGGCAGCACAGGACATGGAAATCCAGCGTAGCGTAAGCGACGTCGCGGATGTTGAGCGACGAGCGCCTACGCTCAGTATGAGTGAGATGAACGTCGAGACGATTCGTTTGACGTATGAGATCGCGAGTACGCAGCTTGACATGGAGGCGAAGATGAGCGTCGTCAACTCATCGAAAACCGCGATCGAGACGCTGATGAAAAACCAATGACTCTCGAATCGGGTGGCCGTAGGAAGGGCTGCAAAGAATGATATCCGGACGCATGTCGATTTACAGCGTTGCCACGCGGCTTCTCTGCGTGCTCGCGTTATGCTTTCAGCTCGCCGGATGTAAGAAGGAGTTGTATACCGGCCTGTCGGAGGAGGACGTCAACGAGATGGTGGTAGCCCTCCTCGAGAACGGCGTCGACGCAACCAAAGAGGCGACGGACGGCGGCAAGAACTGGAAGCTTGACGTCGATGGCGATCAGCTTGTTCACGCGATGGACGTACTGCGCGCGCGCGGGTTGCCGCGCAGTAAGTTCGATGACCTCGGAAACCTGTTCAAAAAGGATGGTCTCGTTTCGACGCCGACCGAGGAGCGGATCCGCTTTATTTACGGGATGTCGCAGGAGTTGTCGTCGACACTGTCGAAGATCGATGGCGTGCTGGTTGCGCGCGTGCAGATCGTGCTTCCGAATAACGACCCGCTTGCGCAGACGGTCAAGCCGTCATCGGCGGCCGTGTTCATCAAGTATCGGTCCAGTGCCGACATTGGTGCGCTGACTCCGCAGATCAAGACGCTCGTCATGCATAGCGTCGAGGGATTGACCTATGACCAGGTCAGCGTGACGGCGGTGGCCGCGGATTCAGTCGATCCTGCGCGACCGAAAGCGGCGATGTCGTCCGTGCCACTCTGGCTTGTAGGTCTTCTGGCGTTTGTGACAGTGTCGGTCGTGGTGGCGGCGGTGTTCATGTTGCTTTGGTACCGTCGGGAGATGACGGGCGCGCATGAAGTCGGCGACGGGCAGCCACCACCCGGGCGTGTTGCCGAACTCTTCGCGCGCCTGCGTCGCCGGCAGCGGACGAACTGAGGGGGCGCAATGTATGGTCGCCATATCGAGTTCGCCGCCACGACAACGCGCTGCAGCCTTGTTGGATAGCTATCGGCGTAATTTCGCGAAAGCCATATGTTGTGCCGATCCGTCGTGGACCTGCACACTCCTCGGCATCGACGACTCGCGCTACTCTGTCTGGCGGGCGACGCTCGAGCAGGTGGGCGAAGCCGCGCGCGACAACTACTCGCAAGCGCTCGCGCGCGCTGCAGGTGTGACGCGGCCGTCGCTTGACATGCTACTCGAGCCGGCCTTGCGGGAGCCAACGCACGGTTCAATCGTTGCCGCGCAAATACCGAATCTGGCGCTGCTGGATGTGCTGCCGCAAGAGACCGGGCTGGCCATATTGAGAATGCGCGCGCTATCACTCCGGAGCGCAGAGGTACGGCTCTTGATCGATAAACAGACGCGCTCGCAGATTTCGGCATGGACGGGAGTTCATCCAGACGCTTTCATTCAAGACTCGCGTTCGATTGGCGTGACGGATGCTGCGTGGCTGAATACGAAAGACGGAATGCCTCCGCTGGTGTCTCACGATGCACTAACGTTGTCGATCGAGGGCTGGATGCTGTTGTTGCGCGATACGGGCGCGGACCCGTCCTCGGACATGATTACATTGATGCGGCTTGCCTTGCCGCGTAACCTGGTCGCGCCTCATTGGCTGGGCGAATTGCCTTCGCGACCCAACACGTTCTGCGGCGAGCATCTCTTCGCTCGACTTCCTCGATTATTGCCGGAGCACGCATGGGTATTTGGTTGAGGCGCCCACAGGTCGCCGAAATCGGGCAGGTCTCGCCGGACGTCTCAGCTCGACTTGGCTTTTCCGGCGACGTTGTGCCGCGAGAATGTTTCGGTGAATTGATATCGATCGCGTCTGCCTATGCGGCGCTTGACGAGGATCGCGACGCGGTGCTTGCTGCCGCCCGTCAAGAGGCTGACGGAGTCATTGCGGAGGCGGTGGCGAGGACAGAGGAGTTGATCGCCGCCGCACGTAGCGAATACGACGCGGCCGCCGAGCACGGCTATCGAGACGGCTACGAACAAGCGTTCGGAAAGTGGCTGGATCGCCTTGCCGAAGTAGCGGACGTACAGAACCAGCTGCAACTGCGAATGCGCGAACGTTTGGCTGACATCGTCGCATCGGCAGTCGAGCAAATCGTGCGCGCTGAAAGTCGCGAAACGTTGTTCGAGCGCGCACTTGCATCGGTCGAGCGAATCGTGGACGGTGCGACGTATTTGCGTGTCGTCGTGCATGAGGACGATCTGGATCGAGCGAAGGGGATCTTTGGCACGTTCGAGGAGCGCTGGCGTGAGTTCGGTCGCCCGATCCCGATGTCGGTGGTGGCGGATAAACGGCTTGCGCCTGGCAGTTGCATATGCGAGTCGGACTTCGGCGCAATCGATGCGAGCCTCGATACGCAACTGCGTGCGATGCGTGGCGCCGTTGCGCGTGCGCTCAAGCGTTCGATGGAGGAAGCCGGCGCGAATGACGTCGATACGACGCGAAATGACGGATCGATCGATACCACGCCGGATCTGGATGAGGGGCGCGACAGGCAGGAAGCCGGGCAGAGTGCTGCGGGAGCGGGCGCGAATCGTGGAGCGGAGACATGAGCGTGGGCGAGCCGTTGCGCACGACCGAATTCAGTCGCCTGGCGGATGCGATCGAGCGGGAAATTCTCGCCGTGTCCGGTGTCGTGCGCACGGGCCGAGTCCTCGAAGTGATCGGCACGCTGATCAAGGTGTCGGGGCTCGATGTTGCGCTCGGGGAACTGTGTGAACTCCGAACGTCCGAAGGCAAGCTGCTGCAACGTGCGGAAGTCGTTGGTTTCTCGCGTGACGTGGCCCTGCTTTCGCCGTTCTCGCAACTCGAGCAGATCTCGCGGACCACTCAGGTGATCGGGCTCGGCCATCCGTTGTCGATCCCGGTCGGCGAGGCGCTGCTTGGCCGTGTGATCGATGGCCTCGGAGAGCCGCTCGATGGTGGTCCTCCACTTGCGTCCGATAGGCTGCAGCCGTTGATCGCAGCGCCACCCGATCCGATGAGTCGTCGAATGATCGGCGAGACGATGCCTACGGGTGTGCGCGTCGTAGACGCGATGATGGCGCTCGGCGAGGGGCAGCGGATGGGTATCTTCGCGCCGGCGGGCGTCGGCAAGAGCACGCTGCTGGGCATGTTTGCACGCGGTGCCGCATGTGATGTCAATGTTATCGCGCTGATCGGCGAGCGGGGGCGCGAGGTGCGCGAGTTCATCGAATTGATTCTCGGACCGGAAGGCATGTCGCGTTCGGTCGTCGTCTGCGCAACGTCGGATCGCTCGTCAATGGAGCGGGCGAAGGCGGCATATGCGGCGACGGCGATCGCTGAATACTTCCGGGACCGGGGGCGACGTGTGCTGCTGATGATGGACTCGTTGACGCGCTTTGCGCGAGCCGGTCGCGAAATCGGTCTTGCGGCTGGCGAACCACCTGCTCGGCGAGGTTTTCCTCCGTCGGTTTTCGCCGAGTTGCCGCGCTTGCTCGAGCGGGCCGGAATGGGCAAGACCGGTTCGATCACGGCGCTCTATACCGTGCTCGCGGAAGACGAAAGCGGCAGCGACCCTGTCGCCGAAGAAGTGCGCGGCATTCTCGACGGCCACATGATCCTGTCGCGGGAGGTCGCGGCAAAAAATCAGTACCCGGCAATCGATGTACTTGGGAGCCTATCCCGTGTGATGCCGCTCGTTGTCGACGATGGTCACATGCGCGCGTCGGCACGGATTCGAGAGCTAATGGCGAAGCATCGGGAGGTAGAGGTTTTGCTGCAAATCGGTGAGTACAAGGCGGGTGCGAATCCGCTTGCGGACGAGGCAATTGAGAAGGCCGACGCGATCCGGTCGTTTTTCTCGCAACGGACAGACGACTATGCCGCGTGCGAGGACACTGTTGCTCAACTGTATGCATTGAGCGGGGTGCGCTGATGGCGGCGGTTGCGAAGTCGATGATGCGTGATCGTCGCGCCATGGCGTTTGCGCGAGCGAGCGAACGGCGCCGCAAGCTGGACGGGACATTGCGCGGAGAGCTTGCCAAGCGGTGCACCGAGCTGCAATCACTCGAAATATTTCTGGAAGAAAAAGCACGGCAGGTCGAGCTGAAAGCAGCCGACGTGAACTGCCACGCGGCCCGAGTCGACGCACTGACAACTGGAACAGAGGCTTTCTCGCTCGATGAACTGACTTCCTATCACGCGTATCTCGGCGTTGCGGGGGAGCATCTGCGTACGCTCGAGATCGAGGAGGCGCGGCTGCATGCCGCATTCGAAGCGCTTGCAGCCGTTATCGAGGAAAAGAATCTTGAGATCGCACGCAATCTGGCTCGTATCGATGCATGCGACGAGCGCATCGCGCAGATTCGGCGGGATTATGAGCAGGCGGGAGACGAGGCGCTCGACGAGGAGATGGAAGAAGCGGCGCACGCGCGGCGCATGCGGAATCGGGAGGTAACTTGAATTCCTCGCTCTTCTCCTTGCAGGGCTGGGCCGGCGTGCTGCTCAATGAAGTCACGCTGCTCTGTATCTGCTCGGTCCGTCTCTTTATCGTTACGTCCATCTTCCCGCCGACAGCCGACGGGCTGCCGCAAGGCATTGTGCGCAATGCGATCGTGCTCTTGTTTGGTTCGTACGTCGCATACGGGCAACCGGCCGGTTTCGTGCAGACCTTGCACGGCCCGACGCTGATCGTGACTGGTCTGAGAGAGGCGATGATCGGAACCGTCATCGGTATCGCCGCGTCCACGGTGTTCTGGGCGGTCGAAGGCGCGGGATGCTATATCGACGATCTGACGGGGTACAACAACGTGCAGATTACTAATCCGTCGCGTGGGGAGCAGTCGATACCGACCGCGACGCTGCTTTCCCAAGTCGCAACGGTTGCATTCTGGGTGTTCGGTGGCATGACATTTCTGCTCGGTACGTTATACGAATCGTATCAGTGGTGGCCGATTACGCTTTCGCTTCCCCGCATGCCGGTGCTTCTCGAGGCGTTCGTCGTGCACCAAACCGACACCTTGATGCAAATGGTCACGAAGCTCGCGGCGCCGATGATGCTTGTCCTGCTGCTGATCGATTTTGCATTCGGCTTCGCTGCGAAGTCGGCTTCGAAGCTCGATCTCATGGGATTGAGTCAACCGGTCAAGGGGGCGATAACTGTGCTGATGCTCGCATTGTTCATCGGCATGTTCGTCGATCAAGCGCGTGAGCAGGTGACATTGTTGACGTTGTCAAAACAGCTTCGCGAGTGGTCGCATGTCATGTCGCATGACTGACAAGAACGTCGGAGGCCAGTTCGAAACCCCTGTATGGGGACTGTTTGCGGTTTCGGCGAACTGCAATTCCTGGGACCCTGAACAGCGGGAAGCGCTGACTACCGATGAAAAATCGTTGACCTCGGTCAAGCCGCGACTGTTGCACCCGAACCGCGATTCAAGACCGATTCTGGCGACGCAATTTTCGTCGTATTCGCATTCGTTTCGAACGTCGAGCCAAGATTCACGAAGCGTTCCTGAAACTCGGCTACTACATCGTATTCCTGAGCATATTATGAAATACGAGGGGTGGCAGAGTTCCGTGACAGCTCCGTTTAACTCAGATGGGCGTTCGAGGCGAATGCGAAAACGAGGTAGGTTTTGGAGCCGGGAGTGAGTCTGGTCGTCCGCAGGCGGGAAGCCGAGCCTGCCTGTCTCGCGCCGTCTCGCAAGCGATGGCTCGTGCGGCCGATCCATCACGCACGGCTTGCCAGGACGGTCTTGTGCGCGGGCTCAGACGCTGCAATGACGGGTTGGTTCAGGTCAAATACTCGTCATCAAGAATCGAGGTTTCCTGCCTTGGACTCCCGTTGTTCACGTGCCCAGGGTTTTCAGATTGCGGAGAACGCAACCGGTTCCCCATGGTTTTTCAACTATTCTAAAAGTAGTGAATACCTTTCGCATACCTGACGATTGAATAGACAAATTTTGTTAGATTCGCCTCATGTTCGGAGATATTGAGAGTGGGTTCGTTGCACCGGGTATAGAGTGACGACGTGAGGTCCGGTTTGGTGAAAGAAGTACGTTTGACTAGACAAGGAGTCATGTCATGTTCTCGATGCTCTACTTTCCGATGGCATCGGCGTTGAATCTGCTGCGCGCAGACGCGCCGGCGCAGGTACGGTCGCATCTAACCCTGGTTCTCGAGGGCGAGCTCGATGCGGCGCTCGAGCGATCCAGCGATTGGCTCGACGGTACAGTGGCGTCAGATCGGACATCATGCGATCTGCAATTGCACGCTGATCTGCAATTGGTGCTTGGCTTCGAAGTAGAGGCCGAAGAGAACTATCGGCGTTCGCAACGAAAAATTCGCGGCTCAAACTGCAATGTTCGCATCGCGACCTGCCGGAACACCGCGTGGCAGGCGCTGTTCCGCCACCGAGTCACCACTGCGCTCGCATGTTTCTCCCGCATATGCGATGAACCCGACATTCAAGCAGGATGGTTGGCTGAATCGCGCTTCGGGATTGCTTGTGCACTTTATGAAATGGGACGCATAGACGATGCGTTTGACGCCATCGATTCGATGGAGGAGATCGTCCAACAGCTGTCCGACGATACACGCGTGTACTGGCGAGACTTTATCGCCGTGTTGCGTTTCGATCTTGTCGTGCAGAGCGATTTGCGGCGAGCGACGGAGTTCAGCGACCATGTGTATTGGCAATCTGCGCAGTCAATGAGCCTGATGGATCGTGCGTGCGACGTGCTGGAACCTGCCATATCCGTCGAGGCTCCGTTGCTGCGAGATCGTGTCGCATATCTGCTTCAGTTGAGATGCGCGACCGCAGGAGATCGAAACGCGATCACCGAATTGGCGCGGTATCTCGATGTCGCAGGAGAGCAAGGATTCGTTGATTTTCGCCACACGCTGCGCCTTGAGATTGCGCTCGCTTTGCTGGCAGGCAACGCGCCGAATTTGGCACATTTTGTGCTGGAGCCGATGTCCGAAACAGTGCATGGCGGCGAATTGGGTCGTCGCTATCTGGAGTATTTCTATTGTGTGGCCAAGATCCATCAATTGCAGGACCACACTCAGGAATCGTTGAGCGTCTTCAGGCGTTACGCGCTGGTCGCTACGCGATGTCTACGCGAGGATGCGATGATGGGCAAGCCGTTTCTTGTTGGTCGGAAATTGAACCAGCCACCTCAATCCGACGACGTGACTGCGCGGTTGCCATTGAAGTATCGACGCGCCTATCACTATATTCTCCAGAATCTCAGTCGTAGCGATCTTTCGGTTCGGGAGGTCGCGGCGGAGATAGGCGTCACGGAGCGCGCGCTGCAGAATGCGTTCAAGGTCTACCTCGGGCTTTCGCCACGTGAACTGATTCGCTCACAGAGGATGGAGCGGATCCGTACGGAGCTTGTCGATTTCACATCGACCGGCGAGCGGAGCGTAAAGGAGGCGGCTCGCAAATGGGGCGTCCAGAACGGGTCGACACTCGTAGTCGCCTACCGAAAGGAGTTCGACGAGACACCTTCGGAAACGCTCGCAGGCTGATCTCGGCTGGCTACTGTCTCCCAACCTAAACTCCAAAAAAGACGATGAAAGCGAAAGCATTGTTA
Source organism: Burkholderia sp. BE17 (assembly GCF_009362305.1). Taxonomy (NCBI): domain Bacteria; kingdom Pseudomonadati; phylum Pseudomonadota; class Betaproteobacteria; order Burkholderiales; family Burkholderiaceae; genus Burkholderia; species Burkholderia sp. BE17. The sequence continues at coordinate 18,701 of NZ_WHNU01000020.1, read as the reverse complement.
TGCGCGGCATGGTGTGCCGCGATACTTGGCACTACAGGAATCAATGCCGCGAACGCGATGCCTGTACGCTGGAGGGGCACGATAGTGCACGTCGCGCTGGCAGGAAAGGATCTGAAGGACGTGCTGAGAGATTTCGCCGCGAGTCAAGGCGTCGCGACGTCAATTGCCGGTAACGTTCAGGGTACCGTCACGGGCCGATTTGATCTGTCGCCGCAGCGTTTCCTCGATACGCTCGCGGCGACTTTCGGATTTGTGTGGTTCTACGACGGCAATATCTTGTCGATAACAAATGCGAACGATATGACGCGGCAAGTCTTGCCGCTCGATCACGCTTCGATCAGCGACTTGCGCTCCGCGCTGCGCCAGATCGGCATGGACGACAAGCGATTTCCGATCTACTTCGACGAGGAATCGGGGACCATGATCGTTAGTGGTCCATTGCAATATGTTCAGACGATAATCGATATCGCGCAGCGGCTCGACACGCGTTCCGGACGTCGGAACGGGTCGACGATCCGTATCTTCAAGCTGAAGCATGCGTGGGCGGCAGATCACACCGTGCAGATCGATGGAAATCCGGTGACCGTGCCCGGGATCGCGTCTGTGCTGGCGAACTTGTACCGAGTGGGGGGGGAGGCGGGAGCCAGTCAGCCAAGCGCAGCACCGGGCGTGCAGCGTGTGCAGTCGATGAACGACGTTTCAGGCGGAGCATCCGGGGACAATCGGCTGATGCCGCCATTACCGCCGAGCATGACGGGGGGCGACCTGTTCACCAAAGGGGCACAGAATGGCGGTGCAAGCGGGGGGGCGCGAGCCGCCGCAGCTGGCGGCCCATCCCAGACCGGGGGCCCGTCCGCGGGGAATGACGAGTTGCCGATCATCCAGCCCGATCCGATGACCAACTCGGTGTTGATCCGTGATATGCCCGATCGCCTCGCACAGTACGCGCCGCTTATCCGACAACTCGACATTCAACCCAAGCTCATAGAAATCCAGGCGCACATCATGGAGATCGACGACGACTTGCTTCGACAAATTGGTGTCGACTGGCGCGCGCATAACAGTCACGGCGATGTTCAGACGGGCGCGGGCACGACGGTGCAAAACAGTTATTCGGATGGCCAGGTCAATCCGTTCTTCGGCACGACGGCGCTCGCAGGCAACGCGATTGTCAATGCAACGCCTGCCGGCGCGTCGGTCACGGCAGTCGTCGGGGACGCGGCTCGCTTCTTGATGGCGCGCGTGAACGCGCTGCAGTCGACATCGAAGGTGAAGATCGACTCTTCGCCGCTTGTCGCGACGCTCGACAACTCGGAGGCCGTGATGGACAACACGACGCGCTTCTTCGTCAGGGTGTCGGGTTATGCGTCGGCGGAACTTTACAGCGTGTCGACCGGCACTTCGCTGCGCGTTCTCCCGATGATCGTGCAAGACGGTCGCGGCACCCGGATCAAGATGAATGTTCACGTGACGGACGGGCAGCTGACGGGCGACCAGGTCGATAGTCTCCCAGTTATCACGAGCAGCGAAATCAACACGCAGGCATTCGTCGGTCAGGGTCAAAGCCTGCTGATCGCAGGTTACAGTACGGACAAGCGCGTGAACGGTGTGAGTGGCGTGCCCTGGCTGTCAAGGATTCCGTTGCTTGGCGCACTGTTCCGATACAGCAACGACTCGCAAAATCACAAGGAGCGTGTGTTTCTGTTGTCGCCGCGGATCATCGACCCGGACACGTGAGCCCCGCGCTCCGTAGCCGTATCGAGTCGGCGCGATGTGGAAGAAGAGGGAGGCGGACAGTCGAGGTGGCGGAATATTGTAGGCACCGAGACTGTAGTTCATATTTGCTGCCCGACGTGGGCACAATACGTGCGAGTTTGATTCAATTGATTGCCGATGCAACGCGCGACCGGTTGTTTTTGGCACGATAATGTCGCTTGCATTGCTTTCCATTGGCAGACTATCGCGTCTGCCGCTTTCCGGAGCGCCGAGGGTCGAATGTGCCACGTCTCTCAAGGCATCTTCGCGCCGACCACACGCGTTGCTACCGGCTTCTTCGGACCTGGCGGGTGAGCATCGCTTGACAAGCGGTCGACTTTGTATCCTGATTCGGTCTCGCCTTCGATCTCCGCCTTCTTCGTCGCTGAAGACGGTTCGCGTGCGAAAACTGATACTCGTTCTCGCAGGACGCGATTTGACCTATTCATGTGATGCGTTGCGGCCGCCTTCGTGGATGACCTTCTCACATGAAGATGTGATCGAAGCCGCACGACGCGTGCCGCATCGCGACCTTGCGCTGTAACTGGTATGCGATTGCGCTTCCGGTCGGATTGCGTTCACGCCGCCTTCGATACATGAGGCGGATGATCTGGATTCCATTCGTGTTTCGATGATGCGTTTCGGGTTGACGGGTTCGTCAACGCCGCAGCCTGACTAATATTGGTCTCAGTCGCACGAGCGGCATCGCAGTTGGGGTAGTTGAACGATAGATGCATTGACTTTGACGGAGGCGGAAATGAGCGTAGGTATGGTAAATCGCAATTGCGTGGTTATCGAAATGGGCGGGCAGTCGGACGGTGCGAATGCGCAATCCCAACTCGCCGATTTGGATCGGCAGATCGGTGCGCTTGTCGCGCAGCAGTTGCAGAAGAGAGAGGGCGGTGCCGGCGGCGCCCGTGAGCAGATGACTGCGCAGTCGGCTGCGGGCGCGCTCGCCAGTTACATGAGCCAGAACGGGGTCAGCACGGTCGATCCGGATAAGCTGTACCAACTCGCGATGAATCCGCCTTCGGGAACGCCTGAGGACGTGTCGATGGCCGCAAAGTTCATGCTAGACAACCCGGATACTTTCAAGAAAATCGAAACGCATGACGCTCCGGGTGCCGACGGAATTTCGGGGGTTTCCAACTTCCAATGGGCAGCGCAGGGTGGGCTCGATGCATCCGCGGCTGGCGACGCGAAACCGGCAACTATGGCGCTCGCGTCTGGCACTCCGATAATTGCCACGGCAACCGACATTGCTTCTGCGGTTGCTCAAGCGCAAGCGGGTACTAGCGCGTCCGCGTCTGCCAGCCCGAACGTGGGTGTCGATGTGAAAACGGAAGCTGGCGCGAAGCCGGATGACTTGAAGGACGCTGGCTGGAAGGGTGCGATCGATGAGATGTATCGTGTCACCGCGGAGGCGGCAGAAGCGAAAATGGCTGCCAGCACGCAGGCGGCTCCTGGCACGGTGGCTCCTGGCTCGGTGGAATCGGACTCCGACGACGACGCATAACCCGACGGTATTCGGTGAAGTAAGGTGTGGGCGAACGCCCGCGTGTAGCACCGGGGTTCGCCGGTGCCTTACCTTGCGACGACGCAGGTAAGTCGCCGTCACGAGCCTCATTTCAGCTCGGCATGTGGCGCGCCGGCGTCTCGGTCTGCGCTCCATGAGATCGCGTGGCGTGCTCGACCCAGACCCGCGCACGGGACCGTAGTAAGCCGGGATGCGAAGCGCGCACCAGTGGACGATCTCCATTCTGGTGCGAACTTGCATCAATATATAAGGATACCTACATTTCATGACAATCTCATCGACTACTTTGACGAGCAGGCAATCCGTCGATCTGACAGGCTGGGAAAACGTGCCTGGTCCGGCAGCTGCGGCGCTGCAGAGCGTCGAAGCACAACTTCATCAACTGATGGCGCGTCAGTTGCAGGGTGGTGTTGCGACGGCGCAGCGACGGGGCGTCGATTCCAGTTCGGCGAAATATGCTCCACTCGACGACTACACCCAGATGTACGATCAGGCGGACCGGGGCCGGTGGTCCGATCTCGCCGCGCTGGGTCAAGGCGTGTCGCTCGAGCGGCCACTGGCCGCATTGCAAATTTTGGCTGGAGAGCGGCAGCCATCTGCGGCGCAGACCGCAGCTGCGATGCAGTTCGTCAACGAAAACCCCTCGCTGAAGACCGCCATGCAGAACACCGGCGCGCTGAAGGCGGATGGCAGTATCGACCGGGACAAGGTTGGAGGTCTGCGGAACGACCTCGAGGCGAATCTCGCTCAAGCGGACGATGACGTGAAGTCATATCAGAAGGATCATCCGGACGCCGGTGAGGCTGCGCTCAATACGGTTCGTTCGGCCGCATTGATGGAAGCCTACGAGCCGATTGTCGGCGAATCGGCGGGACATCAGTCGGCAGGAAAGAACAACAGCTATTCCACCGGCGGCAAGAACAACGGAGGCGGCCTGACGACGAAGCAGCAAGTCGCTGACCTGAAGAATAATGAAGGTTTCAGTTCGGCGCTGAGAAGCGCAGCGAAAGCGTGGTCGACGACCGGAGCATTCGATGACCTTGATCGTGCCGGCGACGACAAGGCGACCACAAAGACCGACAACATATGTTCGGCCAATAACCTGCATCACTTCATCACTACGGATGCGCCGACCAGCAATGCGAGCGAACACGCATTCCTGGAGAAAGCGAGCCTCGAGAACATTACCGCCGGCACCGACATCAGCAATCTCAATCAGGACATCTTCGCCAATCCGCAGAACTATTCATCGCAGCAGAAAGCTGCGGTGATGGTCAAACTGATGGAGACGCTGGTCGACGTGCAAGCGGGTGGCGCGGACAAACTGCGCGATGTCACTGCAACGGTGTCTGCACTGAAGCAGGACATTTCGACGCTGGCAAATGATCCCGAGACGAACGCCTATTTGCACCAGACGGTGTCGCCGGAGATGCAGAATCTCCACGCGACGTTCGCGCAGGCGGGCGGCGTCGCGGAAGAACTTGGCGGGGAGGGCGACAGGGGTGGTGCGAACAGCACGAACCAGGTCTCCGCTCGTCAAGTCGCAAACCAGGTGGAAGACTCACTCGACAACGCAGAGAAGGTCGCAAAGAGACAGGGCAAGTTGGGGAATGAGGGGGGCGCCGAGGCAACGGACGTTACAGAGGGTATCACCGATGGTGCGGAAGCTGCGACGGACAGCGCAGTGGAAGGTACCGTCGAGGGTATGGGAGACGCGGCAACAAGCGTGGTCGACGGGGCGGAGGGGGCGGTAGCGGGCGTTACGGAAGGTTTCGAAGGCGCAGTGACCGGAGCGGAAGGCGTGGAAGGTGCAGTGGCCGGAGCCGAAGGCGCGGTAGTCGGCGCAGAGGCCGGCGCCGGCGCGGCTGAAGGCGTGCTGGGCGCTGTGGCGGGAGGGATGGCTGCGGCTGCTCCAGTGCTCGCGGTCGGCGCCGCGATTGCCGGCATCGCGGGCGTCATAATTGCGATCGTGGAAGCAGTGAAGAAGGCGCAGAATCAGAAAGCATTCGCCGAGAACGTCAATCCCACTCTCAATCAATTCGGCATCCCGTTGCCGAAATGACGAGGCAAGCCGGAGGGACTCACAATGCGCCGAGTGCTGCTTGATCGCAGCGACGAAGTCATGCATTTCGTCGCTGACAGGACTGGAGAAAGTCACTACGACGACTACGCGACGATTGGCCTGGTGAAGGATGGTTGCATTGTGGCGGGAGTTGTATTTCAAGGTCACAACGGTCCCAATGTGCTGATGCACTTCGCGCTCGACGGATCGCGCCATCTGATTACGCCGGCATTCATCTGTGCGGTGTTTACCTATCCATTCAAGGTATTGCGCTGCAATCGAGTGACGGGCCTAGTACGAACCGACAATCACGACGCGCAGCGGTTGGACGAACATCTCGGATTTGTGCGGGAGGGTGTGATGCGTGCGGCCGCGAACGATGGAACGGATTTCATTCTGTATGGAATGCTGAGGGCCGAGTGCAGATTCTTGAGCGGCAGATATATCGAGGCACTGCGGGTTGAGCTGGCAAGAACACTAGGGGAACTCCCGACTCGGCTCGTTCGGAGAGGATAGTCCCCCCGAAAAACGTCGGTATGATCGAGCCTATCCGGTCTTTTGTGTGCGAGGCATAAACTGGCGACCAAGGAGCCACTTTTATGCCAAGCAAACGCAAGGAATAAGTGACGATTGAACCGGGGCGACGTTTGAACCTGGACCCAGAACTGATCAAGCAACTGGTGCCCGTGAGGCTGGCTCAACTTCCGTCTCGGTCTTAATTGGAAAATTCTGGCTCTTCGGGATGGGCTGAATCGGCCCGGACGGCGGAGCAGAAGCTGACGATGGTGCGCGAGAGTTTCGAGCCGGGGAAGTCGGTTTCATTGGTGGCCCGCCAGCACGGGCGTGAACCCGAACCAATTGTTCCACTGGCGCAAGCTATACCAGGACGGGAGCCTGTCGGCGGTCAAGGCTGGCGAAGAAGTCGTTCCGGCATCGGAATTAGCTGACGCGCTCAAGCAGATTCGCGAACTGCAACGAATGCTCGGCGAGAAGACGATGGAGCACGAGATTCTCCGCGATGCAGTCGATCGAGTTCCGGTGCGACAACGGAGAGCCGCTGCGCGTGACGTTCGCGCTGGACTGCTGCGACCGCGAGGCGATGAGCTGGGCAGCTACGACAGCAGGCCACAGCGGCGACATCGTGCGTGATGTCATGCTGGCGGCGGTGGCAAATCGCTTCGGCAATGCGTTGCATGCGCCATCTGGAATCGAGTGGTTGAGCGACAACGTGTACAGCGGCATCGCGCACGACCACAAGCGCGTCCATCTCGGTTGCCGGACGCACGCGCGACGCGCGTTCGTCAAGGCCAAGGACACGGTGCCGAAGGCGGCCCGCACACCGAACCTGGTGGTGACGCGCATCACCCATCTGATCGGCAAACTGTTCGCTGACGAGGCGCGCAGCGCGAAGTGGGAAGCCGATCGTCGGTAGCGGTTACGCCGCAGCTATAGCGCACGCGTGCTTGCCGTCATCGAGGAGGTGCTGATCGAGCATCGGCCAGCCGTCGTACCGGGCAGCATGCTCAGCAAGGCCCTGCAGGATCGGAACGGGCAGTGGTTCATTACGTCGAGAACGGCGATCGGCCATCTCCAACAACCTCTGTGAAAACGCGATTAGGCCGTTCGTCGTCCGGCTGTTCGCCGACACCGTCGCCGGCGCACACGCCAGCGCGAATCTCTACTCGCTGGTCGAACCCTGCAAAGCCAACGACATCGACCCGTACCGCTACCTCACCTGGCTGTTCCAGCGCCTTCCGCTCGCGCAAACCGCAGGCGACTACACCGCGCCGCTGCCCTGGAATATGCCCACTTAACTCCATTTAGTCTCCCACCTCACGCCACAGCTCACACCGTCGTCCTTCATTGACCGTATACGGATAAGTGTCTGAATCGCCACGGCGCGATCGATGAAGGCGATGAACAAAAAATCCATTCATATCGACGACTACGTTAGCTTTTCGCTAGCCGATTATATGATCACCGCTAGCAGAATCTTCGGACCTCAACAGCAGCAGCGCCCGCTATCCGCCCTTCTGGTTCGCATTGGAATACGACTATTCGTAAAGCGCGTGTTCAGCGACTTCTTGATCCCTCATGATTCAAACGGCACCACCTGGCGAACGGGACGTTCCGGTCCACGGACGATCTCGATGCACCGATCCACCAGGCGGTCCTCGCAATGAACCGAGAACGGGCTACGAATACGTATTGTAATTTACGAACTATTCAGGAAAATGCAAATGAAAATTTCATCACATGAAATCGGATTGACCAATAACGACTACGAGTCGCAGCCGGAAAGTAATTCGGAAATTCTCGATAATAATGGGCAATCAATTCCGATGCCGACTTCCCATGTCGGTCCTTTGGACGGTCTTACGGGGCTCGCGAAGGATGAGCAGCGCGCTGGCCTTGTGGTACTTTCAGCGCTCAGAAAGGGCTTATCAATAAATGCACAAAAACACATGCTCAAGCCAACAGTGGAAAAAGAAACTAAGATTATTCCCGCAGAGAAGCTGACCTCGCCTGTATTGAGAGCCAAGGTAGGCTTGCTTGAACGTGAAAGGCTGTCGAAAAGAGACAGTCGTCTCCTTAAACATAAACTCGCAGACGACGACATGAGTCTCGTGCCGCCAGGGCATTTGTGGACCAAACATCTCGCCACGACAGATCAGCTTTGGCATATGTCGCGCACTGATAATAAGTGGATCTCTCAGGTTGACTCGATCGACCGCTTGTCAGCGGAAAATATTTCACGCCTGCGCAACGAACTACTCACAGAAAGACCGCTAAATGAAATGGAGGGGAGGTTTTTGAGAAACTTCACCGAACAAAAATTCTACGCATCCCATTTTACGACAGCGGACCCTGTTAATCTTGAGGCGAGTGTCGCCTCGTTGTACTCCAGGCAAAAACTCATTGGCAAAAAAGACATAGGGTTCAGTGACGCCAATTCCACGATGAGTGACATCAAATGGGCGCGCAACGACGATTATGTATTTTTCTCGCTAGAGTGTGGTGACATTGCAAAAAAACAGGCTAGTACCTTTGGGTCGACGCTGATGCGATTCAATCTCGACCAACCGCAGTTTTCCCACGCATGGCTTAGCATGAACGACATGTATAAACCAAGGAAGAATACAATGCGCGAGCATTTGCCAAATCTTGACGAAAAAGACTATGAAAAAGCACAATCTAATGTTTACACGTACAATAGATCGAAATACGTGTTTTCAGGACGTCACATGATTCCGGGGGTTGGTCTCTCGTTGATTCATGCGATACGTGGGATGAGCGACAAGGCGCAGACAATGATTCTTGGGGCAGAAAGTGAATTTGACTTGAACAAGGTCATGAATGGCATGTTTCGCCCAGAGTTGAAAGTGCCGCGTCATCTGATTACAGCCGATTTTCAGAAAATACAGATACCGGACGCAAGCAGCCACGATTCTGCCTCTCCGAGTACACCATCAGAAGATGACCTTACCCCGTGAGCTACACCATTCGAAGAGTAACGGCCCCTCCCGGCATTGCTGGTTTGCCGTGGCCCGCTGGGCGGGCAATACACGAGCTTCACACTCTTCGGCTTTGAGCAGTTGTACCTGCGCGGCATGGACACGATTCGCGCCTTTCGCTCGGGCGAAATCGCGGGCGACTGTGGCTTCTACTCGCGCATCGAACTCGCGTATGCGTGAGGGTTGATATCATTCAGCTTGCACGAGCCGACCGGGAGGTACATCGCGGCGGCTCTCTCACCTCCACTGTCGGAACCTGCAAACAAGAAATTTTTTCTCCCGAGACTGACGCAGCGCGGGACGTTCTAAGCAAGGGCGTTGCTGATCTCGACGCGACCGTCTTCGCAGTACAGAATGAGCGCATCCCATTGATTGAGAGAGTAGCCGCTACGCTTATTCCATTGGCGACGGCTGGGTCGGTCGATCGTATCGTTGCGTCACCCTCAACCCCGACGTGTTCGCGGGTCGATGAGCGGTGCCTTCGCGCGGCGGAATCGAGGGCGTTGCGCCGCGCGTGGCAATTGCAGCATGGCACGGCCTGGAGTCGCAAACTCCGTCGCCGACGACATCGAACTGCTCGATGTTCCACATCATGACATTACCTCGATTGATCAGCCCCGGTGTTGTAGGCCGCCCAGTTCCTGACGCTGTAGCGCGCTTTCGGCGCGCTCGTCTGGTCCCACTCCCCACGCATCTTCTCGGAAAAAATCGAGAATCTACGCCATGCCGTTACTTTGCAGGCTGCACACCGGCGTGATCAATGGTTTCAGGCCGGTTTTCGCCGCAAACCGGCGCGTATCATCAGCCGTGTAGCCCGAGCCGTTGTCGCTCAACCACTCGATTCCAGATGGCGCATGCAACGCATTGCCGAAGCGATTTGCCACCGCCGCCAGCATGACATCGCGCACGATGTCGCCGCTGTGGCCTGCTGTCGTAGCTGCCCAGCTCATCGCCTCGCGGTCGCAGCAGTCCAGCGCGAACGTCACGCGCAGCGGCTCTCCGTTGTCGCACCGGAACTCGATCGACTGCATCGCGGAGAATCTCGTGCTCCATCGTCTTCTCGCCGAGCATTCGTTGCAGTTCGCGAATCTGCTTGAGCGCGTCAGCTAATTCCGATGCCGGAACGACTTCTTCGCCAGCCTTGACCGCCGACAGGCTCCCGTCCTGGTATAGCTTGCGCCAGTGGAACAATTGGTTCGGGTTCACGCCCGTGCTGGCGGGCCACCAATGAAACCGACTTCCCCGGCTCGAAACTCTCGCGCACCATCGTCAGCTTCTGCTCCGCCGTCCGGCGCCGCCGACGCTCCGGGCCCGTCAACACGTCCATCACTTCCTGCCTGGTGTTAGTCAAAAACACAGTCTTATGCCTACCCGTTAGTTTAAGCGGGAGGCTGTGTCCGATGCTTCAGAGGGCTGCCCCAGAGCGCAACAACTATTTTTACGCTTGACCATATTTAAAATTTCTTATCCAATCAGAAAGGGCTTCTAATGTTTGCGTTCTATATCCGCTAGATATCATTGATTTTTCTTTGAAAAATCTAATGCACGAATTTATGTCTTCGAGTAGCTCACCCTTAAATTCGTCTAGCCGCTTTCCAGAAAGGCTTGAATCTTGTACGCGCGTCGTTAGGGTATTTAATCTTTCGAGCTTCTGATTTGCGGCCGATCCATTTAGACGCGCAAGAGCTTGGTAGCCCAAGCCTTGATCACTCTCGAGCAAGGTGGTTATATCTATCAGGGAGCGCACCGCCAAAAAAACATTTCCGACTGTTTGCTCGGGAAATTCATTAAGCGGAGACGTTTCGCGTTGAAGGTGTAGACGTTCATCTTTTGATTTTAAAAACACATCAATTTTATCCTTGGCCGCCTCATATCCATTTTCTGCCTCAGTTTTGAGCAAATCAATTTCATTGATTTTTGAAATAATCCTCTCGTTGGTGCTCATTTTAAGGAGTGAGTTCCGTGCAAGATCGAATTCGCGGGTGGAGTCGTCTTTTATTGAATCTATGATATCCTTAAGCAAAGCTGCGCTAGCTCGCGAAAGCGTTGAGTCATATTTAAAAAATGTGCCCTTGTCGGCGAGCTTCATGTATTTGGAAATAAATCTTTTCTCGCCTTCAATCTTGGTTATCATCGAAGCTAAATCCACTTTCAATTTTAATCCATGAAGATCTCCCAGGTCGCTAGCGCTAGAAAATTTGTTCAATATGTCCCCGTGTAATTCGTTCATTTCTAGCAATCTTTGCGAGAAATCATTCATCTCATTCTTGGGTATGTCAATGGAGTCTGCGATATCTTTAAGTGCATTAACATAGTGCCCATATTTTTCAGCACTCGGGTATTTCGAGAGCACTTCTTCTCTATCGCGTACTGCATTTAACTTGCTTGCTAGAGCTTTCGTGAAATTGTGCTCGGCAAATCTTTCGTTAGCCAATCCAAGAATACCGTGTTGCTTTCTTTTGATGATATATCCATCGCTGCCAAGGGCGGCTACGTATTCTTTTCCGGACTTTTCTTTTGATTGCACAACAACGTTATTTCGTTTTTGAACTGCGAAAATAATCTTTCGACATTCCGAGCTTTCAATTTTAAGATTATTCTCTTTGGAATCCCATGTGCATTCGATATTTAACGCATCGGGCTTGTGAGCGCGTTCGGTATCACTCATTTGCTGACCCGTTCCGGTTGCAGATGACAACGAGTGAGCGGATGAATCGATGCTGCTTTGCATTCGTTTTTGCCGGGTGGCGCTAGCGGAGAAATGTCGCTCGGTTGCAGCTTGTGCAGCGGGGTTCGTATTTCCCCCAGGGAACAGCTTGCTAAAACCCTCGAAGAAGAAACTACGCTGCGGATGGGGGCGCATTGCTCCTTGCGAATCAGCATTGCTGCAGTACTCGCGCCCGGAAATCGGTTTGTCTTCGTTTCTGGTCTGCTCCAGTTGGGCCTGCGCAGCCTGGCTTGTCACGGGGACGCCTTTACTCTTAATCATGTAAACCTCTCTGGTGGGTAGTTTCGGTAAGGACGCGGGGAAATCGGGTCACTACGTTTTTCCGAGAAGATGCGTAGGGAGTGGAACCAGACGAGCGAGCCGAAAGCGCGCTACAGTGTCAGGAACTGGGCGGCCTACAACGCCGGGGCTGATCAATCGAGGTAATGTCACGATGTGGAACATCGAGCAGTTCGATGTCGTCGGCGACGGGGGGTGCGACTCCGGGCCGTGCCATGCTGTAATTGCCACGCGCGGCGCAACGCCTTCGATTCCGCTGCGCGAAGGCACCGCTCATCGGCCCACAAACACGTCGAGGTTGAGGTGGCGCAACTATACGATCGCCCGACTCGGCCGTCGCCAATGGAATAAGGGTAGCGGCTACCTTCGATGCTCGTTTGCGGAGAACGTCAGGTATCGCCTGAAGACGCTTATCGGTAACCGCTTGTGGGCACGGCGTACCGACTCGCAAGCGGCCGAAGTCGCCATCCGCGTGGGCGTACTGAACCGCATGGTGGATCTCGCACGTCCGCAATCTGTTCGCGTTGCATGATGTCGTGAACATGACAGTCGCTTCGTGCTTACGCTCGATTACGTAACAATGCCTCGTTCATCAATCTCGCTCGGATTCAATTGATGTCGTTAGCGTACCGCTGTGATGTAGAGGCTAAATGCAGTGGCACGAATTTTCGTTTCGATACGCGAATCAATCGCACGCCACGGTCGTTGAACTGCGCCGGGAATCGTGGAGGTTGTGCCGGCCCCCGCGAAAACCGGACACGAGGTAACGCTTAAATTATGAGGTAGTCTTCCGCCTATGTTTAAGCCCAGTCACCACGTAGAACCCGTCGAAATTCTGACCCAGCCGGAGCAGCGCCGTCGGCGTTCAGTCGAAGAGAAACTCGCGATAGTGCGCGAGACGTTCGAGCCCGGCGCCACGGTTTCGGGCGTTGCCCGTCGCCATCAGGTCAATGCCAACCAGGTCTTCGCTTGGCGCAAGCTCTATCAGGACGGAAGCTTGTCGGCGGTCAGTGCCGGCGAACAGGTGGTTCCGGCATCGGAGCTGACCGAAGCAATGAAGCAGATTCGCGAACTCCAGCGGTTGCTGGGAAAGAAAACGATGGAAGTGGAAATCCTCCGTGAAGCCGTGGAGTACGGTCGGGCAAAAAAATTGATTGCGCGCTCACCATTGCTGCCGGGGGACGACCGTTGAAGACGGTATGTGAAGTCCTGGGTGTGTCGCGCTCGAATCTCGCGGTCAAATTGAATCGCCCCGCTGAATGGGGCGACCGGCGCAAGACGCCCGGTAGGGATGACATGCCGCTCGTCACCGAACTTCAAGGGCTGGTTGCCGACCTGCCCACATATGGTTACCAGCGTGCATGGGCGCTGCTGAGGCGGAGCCGGGACGCACTGGGCCAACCTCGCGTCAATGCAAAACGGGTGTACCGTGTCATGCGTCGCCACGGCCTGCTGCTCGAGCGCCGAGCTCGTCATGCTACGTCCACGCGTCGGCACGATGGCAAGGTATCGGTGGACAGAAGCAACGTGCGCTGGTGCTCGGACGGTTTCGAATTCCGCTGCGATGACGGTGCCCCCTTGCGCGTTGTCTTCGCACTGGACTGCTGCGACCGTGAAGCCATGAGCTGGGCTGCAAGCACCGGCGGTTACACCGGCGACATGGTGCGCGACGTGATGCTTCAGGCGGTCGAAAACCGTTTCGCCGGTGCGTTGAAGGCGGACAGCGAAATCGAGTGGCTGAGCGACAACGGTTCCTGCTACATTGCCGACGAGACGCTGACGTTCTCGCGGGCAATCGGCCTGAAGCCCGTCACGACACCCGTCAGAAGTCCGCAGAGCAATGGGATGGCCGAGAGCTTCGTCAAAACGATGAAGCGTGATTACGTTTCGTGGATGCCCAAGCCCGACGCCAGAACGGCGCTGCAGAACCTGGCCATTGCGTTCGACCACTACAACGAGTCGCATCCGCACAGCGCCTTGAAATACCGCTCGCCACGCGAGTTTCGCCAGCAAGCAAATTCTCCAACCTAAGCGTGACCGCGTGACCGGTCATGCAGGGGCAAGTCCAGCCCGCTCAATCTTGCCCTCTGAGCCCGGCGTGCCCGTGTCCACGAGAACACAGGCCTCATCACCGATGATCAGGTGGCAGTGGACCATGCCGAACGGCAGGATGGGAATCGCAATAATGGAGGGTGTGTTCATGATGTGTGTCCCTGTCGGTTGTTCATGGCGTCATTCCCCAGAACTGCTCAGTTCAATCCGAGTGGATTAGAGATCCGCAGTCTCCACCCGCCGTCGCGGCCCTTTAAGGTCACAAAGATCATAGCGGGTACGCCGGTTGGTTCGACTATGGGGCGGCCACCTGACAAGCAAATGCCCTGGGGTTACGTATTCAAGTCGGAACTTGAGGCCATTCCCCAGCCAGGACCGCTCGATCAGGTGGTCGTGCTGAAGAAGCCCTTCCACGTGAATGCAGGCGACGTCATTGCCCATATCGGTCAATATCAGCGCTACAGAGAGGCAAAGCTTAGCCCCCCGCAGCCGAGTCGACCGTTGCTACATCTAGAAGTATTTGCAGGGCCAGAATTGCCGGCGTTCATCACAAAGAGCCAGGCGCGCGCGAAGGAGTTGCCGGATACGGATTCGGATAAGCCGTTCCTGGAAATCCTCATGGGCGCGAAGCTTGTCACGAAGATTCCGGATCCGGACTACACGCTTGAGCAGGCGAACTTGAAATTGGTGCCGGTCAGTGATCCGAAATCACGATGGGTCAAGGTGCAGCCGAAGACCGTCACCATTCCTGCTGCGCAGCCGGTGCCGGCTACTCCTGCTGGCAAGGGGAAGAAGTCCAAGGCGAAGCCGCCGTCAAAGCAGGATCCGATCGAGACGCCGACCGGTGATCCGTTCTGGGTCGAAAGCAGTCTGGTCAATAAGACTACGACGGCGCCCGTCAAAGGCTGGAAAAACTTTCCGTTGAAGGTCAGCCTGGCGGACGGTCCCGGAACAGACTTCCGTGACGTCTTCCGGGTGGCCGATCTCAATAAAAAGCCACGCATGCCGTCGAGGCACTGGAAGAAGCGTTCGCCCGCTACGGACTGCCGGACATCGTGAACACCGATCAGGGCAGCCAGTTCACGGCGGGCGCGTTCATCGAGGCCGTACTGGGTCGAGGCGTGCGGCTGTCGATGGACGGCAAAGGGGCCTGGCGCGACAACGTGTTCGTCGAACGCGTGTGGCGCAGCGTCAAGTACGAAGAGATTTACCTGCGAGCTTACGAGTCGGTCAGCCATGCCCGGCGCTCCATCGGCGACTACATCGAGCTGTACAACCGAAAACGGCCCCATTCGAGCCTGGCGGATCGGACGCCGGATGAGGCATACTTCGCGACGCTGCCTGCGATCAAATCGGCAGCATGATTGCCTCGGACGTTCCACTTAGAAATCTCAGAAAACTGTCCGAACGAGTGAGGCCACCTCTAAGGACCCGAAGCCATGGCATTTCCATCCGATCGGCTTGATCGGGAATTTCGTTCAGAGTGGGGGTGAGTGCGATTGCGGTTGCTGCATGACCGTTACCGGAACGCGCTTTATGCATACCAAGACTGATCCGTGGTACGGGCCACAGCATTCGGGAAAAATCTCGCTAGGCAATTGCCCAGCGCTAGCAACAATGCGTGCCAAAGGAACCTTAGGCGAGGTGGAAGAGAAGATTCTTCGCGCCATGGCTCAGAATGAAGGTTGTGTGGATACCGTTCAAGCAATTGATATTGCGATCATTAGCGCTGGGGCGATGCAGAAGATCATTCGCGGTTCGGCGAGCAAGGGGGAGTTAGCTGTTCAGATCGCGACATTCCGAGATACGCAGCCAGATGCGTACCAACAGTACTTTGCCAACTGTGGCTGGACTGTGAATGGGTCGGGTGACAGTTCGGAATTAGGCTACGCACATCCGACGTTCACGAATGGCGTTCGGCTTATCGGTGACGACCTCTATCGCGCGCTACGTCGCGATTGTTCGAAAGATACAATGGGCAAGGTGATCAAGTGTCCGCCAGTCGCATCGATGGCCCACGCGGTATCGTCGCCGCTATACCAAGAACTGCAAATCAAGGACTTTGTTGATCGCCTCAATCAGGCGATCAACAAGTCTCCAAGCGGCTATCCATATCGGATCAAGGATTATTTGCAATCACCCCTCGGTCGTGCTACCGCCTTGGACCAGGACGTCAACTATCCTGGTGCGACGGCAGGAAGTATGCAGGCTTCTTTGGATCGGTTCTTCAAGAACCATCCGCAAGCATCGCGCAATCCGGCAGAATGGGGGGCAAACAGGGCTACGTACGAAACCAGTATCCTGCAGGACTACGGGCCAACGCGCAGTATGGCGGTGGTCAATGGTGTGTCGGTCGCGGGAACGCGATATCAACATTTAGTAAGTGCTCTCGGACTGCCGTCTTGAGAAAGGTAACGTTAAAATCTATGAAACCTGGGGCTTCCCATCTTCGGCTCGGCTTCGCCTCCATGCATGCTATTTGTATCGGCGTGGCAGCTGCCGTCGTTTCACTTGCCACTGTGACACCCGTACTTGCCAAGACATCATCGTCGACATTTCGGTTCTCTTTACCGGCTGGTGGCGCGATCATCTACAGCAACCCATCAAACCCTAAGGCACCTTTGTCCAATCGATCTTGGAAGCGTGCGGTATTTACGTTGCCGGACGGAACGACGTTCGGTCTGCTGCCGCGCTCAGGCGAAAAGAACGCGGAAGGCACAGAGGTTGAGCCGCCGAATACCGCTAACATTTCGCCGTCTGGCCAGTATGTTGTCATCGGGCGAGTGGAAACCGGAACAGTATGGCAAGGGCAAGGGAAACCGGAGTCTGTCCTGAGTCGGGAATTTTGCCCAGTTATCGAGGTACGCACGGGTTGCATTACCTCAAATCAAACGGGTGAAATATGCGGACAAGGCTGGAAAGCCGGTCATCCCGCCCAATGGGGGACAGACGAGCAAACTACCACAATGCTGAAGAGCGATCGTCCGTCGGCAAGCAACGTCTTAAGTTCTATTGAGGCAGGGCAGCCAGCCGACGGGATTATTCGCGACGATTCTGGTGCCGACAATTTACTTCGTTGTGACCCGTTATCGTCGAGTAACCGGGAATCTTATCGAAAAATTGAAGCCGCTTTGCGCATGAAAGGTGCAACAAACGACGCGCGTTTGATCGAAGCGGCACTGTCGAAAGACTCCGGCGCCTCTGCTGTTAAACCAGTGGTGCAAGAAGCGAACGCAGAAGGCCGGACCGCCACTGTATCGGTAGCTAAAGCGACTCTATTTACCGCTCCCGACGACGCGACCGCAAGTCGAGCCTATCTCGTCCAGAATGATGTCGTAACCGTACTGAAGCAGTCTCCGACGGGGTGGGCCTACGTGGACTACGTTAACGCATCAGGTAAACATTTGCTTCGTTGGATCAAAGCCGATCAGATTTCGATCAAGTAATGATGCAAGTTGCAAAGCCCCAATCGAGAATATGAGTTTCATTCAGGATTGTCGAAGTGAAATTTATAACGGGGTGGGGCATTGAGCAATTTCTGGGTATGGCGTTGATGATGGATAACGCGCGAGCAGCGCCTCTGGAGATCAAAAACTTAAGGAACCTGAGTGATTAATCTGATTCGAGTTGGGGATGCCACTGACCACGGCGGCAAGGTCGAAACCGGGTCAACGAAGATGCGCTTCGATGGTCGCTTTGTAGCTCGCAAAGGTGACCTTGTCTCTTGTCCGCAGCACCCCAGCGTCTCACCGAATGTCATCGAGGAGGGTGATGCTTCGATGACGGATGACGGCATCCCGATTGCGCGGCACGGGCATCGGGCGACGTGTGGGTGTCACCTGATCTCAAGCCTAGTTTGATTCTGTTGACGGAAGTTGTTTCAGGTGCCCGGACAGTGCGCAGCCAGACGTCCCCACACGTTAGTTCTGTCGGGCCTGAATCGCTCCCTACAACAACGACATCTGGTCCGGCATGCTCGAGGGAGCCGCAGGGTTGCTTTCCGGCGCAGTTCGGCTCGACTGGTGTCCGGGTTCCGGATTCTCACTCGAACTCACATGCGCGTTGGTCTGCCGATACTTGCGCGCCCATTCGGCACCAAGGACATCGACGGAGAACACGACGCCCGGCGCAATCCGAACAAGCTGGCTCATCGGCAGATCCTCCTAAGCGGACTGAACGTCGAAGTGCGCAGCAGCGTAGCGCGCGCTGCAGTTCCACACTTCGACGCCGTCACGGGTGAACGTAGCCCATCCATCTTTTACGATCATCTCTGCGCGCGGAAATACGTCGCCATGCCCGTTTGCCATGGCAGCAAAGATTGTCCGCTCACGACACGTCGCCCAGTATTTCCCATCGGGTAACGATGTCGACATCGTGCTCAACCGTTTTTCGGGCTTATTGTTCGATCAAGAACCGATCGCGGTTCTTCGCGCCCGCGATCCATTGGGGAGCCTTGCCACGCCCGCTCCAGGTCGCGCCGGTCTTCGGGTCTTGGTACTTCGGCGCGATCGGCGCCCGCGTGTTCGTCGCGGCCGCACGGCGCCGCCCGAAAAGCTGCTCGGGTGTGATGCCATATTCGGCGATCTGCTCACGCATCGTCGTGATGATGCTGTCCAGCTCGGCGAGCCGCGCTTCTTCTGCTTGCTGCTTAGACTCTAGTTTCAAGTGCAACACCCGTCATGAGGTAGGGTGTTGTGATGACGAAATACAAGCATTTGAGTGCCGAAGAGCGCGCGGCCATCATGATCGAGCGGGCCAGAAATACAAGCGTCC